>JAYWAQ010000175.1:0-2222 GCA_043782305.1 Burkholderiales bacterium | reverse complement strand
AACCGCTTGAAGTAGCTAGCCGCGTCTTTCTCGATCTCAAAGCTGCGGCAGTAACGCATCACCGCCAGCCCCGGCGCGCCGCCGTCCGCAGGCAGGCGTCTGCCACGCCTCGCGTAGCTGGGCAAAGCAACCGGCGGCGCTTCCTTCGACGGCGCAACCATTGCCACGGGTGGCGGCAACGGTGCAACGGCAACCGGGGGTGGCGCGGGCTCAGGTGGCGTCGCTGGCGTAACCACTACCGGTGTCGGAGTCGGCGCCGCTACGGGCGGGGTGCCTGGGGCTGGCGGCGGTGACACGCAGGCTGCGATGAAGGCGGCCAGCGCCGCACATAACAGCGCGAGGCAACGCTGCCGGACGTTCGCGCGCGGTGTTGATGTTTGTGCGGTGGAAGGGTGTGCAGGCAGCATGCAACTAATCATATGTCAGCGCTAGTCAGTGCTACGGGCGCTGACAGCAGGTTCCCCACTTTACGGCTCAGGCGATGTAGGTCAGCGGCAACACTGTGGTTTCCTTGACCTTCTCCAGCACGAAGCTCGACTTCACGTTGATCACGCCGGGCAAGGTCAGCACGCGATCCATCAAAAATGAGGTGTAGTGTTTGAGATCCGGCATCACCACCTGCATGGTGTAATCCATCTCGCCCGACAGTGAATGGCACCACGTCACCTCGCTCCAGGTCAGCACCGCCGCCTTGAGGCGATCACGCGCTTTCGCATCGCGTTTGTCCAGCGCCACGTCGAGATGCACGGTGAGGTCGAGGCCGAGCTTCTCGGGGTTGAGCAGCGCGGCATAACTGGAGATGATGCCGTCCTCCTCCAGCGCGCGAACGCGGCGCAGGCAGGGTGAGGCGGACAGCGATACTTTTTCGGCGAGTTCGATGTTGGACAGGCGGCCTTCGGTCTGCAACGTCTCCAAAATGCGCAAATCGGTACGATCCATAACTTGTGTGCCTGTATGTAACGGTAACGGCGCAATTATAAGCCCCAATATAGCCAAATGACGGCCATGTTTGCGTTATCATTGCGCGAAAACGCCGACAAAATACGGGCTACTCAAAATATTCGCAGGAGCGGTAGCGTGGCATCACAATTTCAGCCTTGGGACAACCCGATGGGCACCGACGGCTTCGAGTTCATCGAATTTGCCGCACCCGATCCTGCCGCGATGGGCGCGCTGTTCGAGCAAATGGGCTTCGTCGCGGTGGCCAAACACCGCTCGAAAAATGTGTTGCTCTACAAGCAGGGCGACATCAATTTCATCCTGAATGCCGAGCCGGGTTCGTTCGCACAAAGTTTCGCGCGCGTGCATGGCCCGTCGATCTGCGCCATTGCCTTTCGCGTGAAAGACGCGGCACTTGCCTACAAGCGCGCCGTGGAGCAGGGCGCTTGGGGTGTCGACATGCGGCCTGGCCCGATGGAGCTAAACATTCCGGCGATCAAGGGCATTGGCGATTCGCTGTTGTACTTCGTGGATCGCTACGACGGCAATGGCAATAACGTCACTATTTACGACATCGATTTTGTGCCGATTGAAGGCGCGCCGCGGGTTCCCGAAGGTGCGGGTTTGACTTATCTCGATCACCTGACGCACAATGTCCACCGTGGCCGCATGGACGAATGGGCGGGCTTCTACGAGCGGTTGTTTAACTTCAAGGAAGTGCGCTATTTCGATATCGAAGGCAAATTGACGGGCCTCAAAAGCAAAGCCATGACCAGCCCGTGCGGCAAGATTCGCATTCCGATCAATGAGTCCTCCGACGACAAATCGCAGATCATGGAATACCTGCATGCGTACCACGGCGAAGGCATCCAGCACGTCGCGTTTGGCACCGGCGACATTTACCGCACGGTGGAAACACTCAAGAAATCAGTTCCGTTTCAGCAGACGCCCGCGACGTATTACGAGCAATTGACCAAGCGCATTCCGAATCACGGTGAGGACGTTAGCAAACTGCAAGCCTTGAACATCCTGGTCGATGGCGCGCCGGAGGATTCAGGCATGTTGCTGCAAATCTTCACGCAAAATCTCTTCGGCCCGATCTTCTTCGAGATCATCCAGCGCAAGGGAAATCAGGGTTTTGGCGAAGGTAATTTCAAGGCGCTGTTCGAGTCGATTGAGCTCGATCAGATTCGCCGCGGCGTGTTGCAGGAGTAGTCCGGGTTGGGCTGAGCAGCTTTTTGACATAAAGCCGAGTGCTTAGGGGCTGGGCATGGGTTTCGTTA
>JAYWAQ010000174.1:0-6220 GCA_043782305.1 Burkholderiales bacterium | reverse complement strand
ATCGAGACTGCCGTTAGCGTCAGGCGAATGTTTTTGCTAATCGTGTTCATCGTATTTCCTTCGAGTGCTTTGCGGGCAATTAAGTTAGTGGGAGCCAGAAGCAGACAAGCTGACCGATTGAGCTGCGCTAGAGCCACGGGCATTCAGTCGTGTTTCCAGGGTGTTGGCGTCATGCGCATCGCGAAGCGCTTTGGCGAGCGTGAAGGTCGAGCTAATCAGAAACAGCCAGCTGACGAACAGAAACGCTTTGTACGTTTCATTGATGGCCATGCGCCAGAGGCCCCAGCCGGTGAGCGCCATCGCGAAGCCGAATGCGCCGAACACGACCCAGCGCCACATCGGCGTATCGATCTTTGCGCTCTGGTTATCACGAACAAATTTTGAGAGCACAAACGTGGCGGACAGGCAGAACAAATAGCCCATCACCATAAATGCGCGGTCGATGTCCTGACCCGGCAAAAAGTTGAGCCCTGTCGCGCAGAGAAACAACGCGACTGCGAACGATGCCCAAACCTGAAAGCGCCACGCGCGGGTGTCACGTTGAACGATCATGTGCATTTGAAATCCCTTTGTTGTTCAGCACAACTGCGCTGATGGGATGAACTATTTCACTGCTGTACATGGAAAGCGATGTCCACGTTTCGGGTTGCATCGGGGCAATCATTCGGTATTGCCTTGTGATACCTTGCCCAATGTCGACGCAACACGCTTGCCGCAGCGACGGTGCAGACTGACTGCGGCTTGTGTTCCTTGTTCAACGGGTCGAAATGGCCGCGCCAAGCAGCAATCTCGGGTAACGTTCCCGCCATGACATTTCCCGCGCCGCCCGAACACATCGCCATCCTCGCCGCCTGTGCATTCCTCGCCGGACTCATTCGCGGCTTTTCCGGGTTTGGGCTGTCAGCGGTGCTGGTGGCGAGCGCTGCATTTGTCATCTCGCCAAAGCTCATCATCCCCACTGCGCAGGCAATGGAGGTGATCGCCAGCATCGCGCTCATACCCACTGTTTGGCGTGACGTGAACTGGAAGTGGCTGACGCCGATGGGCGCGGCTTACGTGATCTCGATTCCACTCGGCGTCGCGGCGCTTGCCTACATGCCGGAGACGGCGCTTCGTGTGATCGGTTGTCTGGTCTTGCTGGTGGCGAGCTTGTGTTTGCTGCTCAACCGACGACCAAAATTACCCGACGGCTTGCCGCTGCGATTTGGCACGGGGATCGTTGCCGGTTTCTTCGCGGGGTCAACGTCACTGGGCGGTATGGTCGCGTCGACGATGTTGTTTGCCGTGTCACTGCCCGCGAAAAATCTGCGCGCAACCCTGATCGTTTTGTTCTTTGGCAGTGCGCTGTACTCGCTCTCGTGGGGGGCGTGGCACGGCGTCGTGACAAGCGGTACGTTCACACGCGCCGCGTGGCTTGCCGGTCCGCTTTTGCTCGGCATTGCCGTCGGCACGCATGGATTCAAAAGCGTCAGCGAAGCGGCGTTTCGGCAATGCGTTTTGGCGCTCCTGGCGACACTCGCTGTGGCGGGTATCATCAGCGTGATCCTGTAAGTAGCTTTTAACGATATGTGCCACTGAAAACGGGATAGCACTCGTTTTGTCTGAAAGTCGACTTACAATGTTATTGCGTTCCAGCCGGTGTGCATTGGGACTTATAGAATAAAGCTGATAAGTGACCTCATCCATTTGGGTGTGCCCACACTTCGCTGATCTGGCGGGCGAAACGAGGCGCTATCGCACAGCGCTTGCAGCGGATGCCACCGGCAATTTCCAGCCTTTCGCGGCCGTGTTGCTGTAGTCGACCAACTGTGTCAGCGCGCGCAATTGCTCCGTGGCCGGTTGGCCTTTGCCAACGGTGAAACGATCCTGCAGGTAGTACGGAGGGATCGATTGATAGTTGAGCACAGCGCGCACATTTTTGACGTTTGCGGCGATGGCAGGCGGAATGACATAGGTCACCAAATCGCTGCCGGTGCCGTTGAAATAGCCGGGGCTTTGTGACGGACTCACGCCAACCGGCGTAGTCCACGACGCATACGGCCCGTTGCCTGACCAGCCTGCAGGTGTCATGCGATTGTCTTTCACCGGTTTCGCGAGCGCGAAGAAACTGGTGGTTAACAGGCCCTGCAAATCCTGTGTGCGTTCTTCATAAATCTGCACGCGCTTGCTGTTCTGAATCGCGCGCCAGTGCGGTTGCCAGGCGGTTTTGCTGAACTCGGTGGCGAGGGGTTGCCCGTTGTCGTCGATCAACACGCCCTGATCCGTGCTGCGACCCGATGACCACAGCACTTTGCCCGAAGCGTCGCTCGCGTTGAACTCGATGTAGGCGCGACGGAAGCCCACGCCCGACGGAAATTTGTGCCCTGTTTTGTTGCTCACCTGCACATCGACTTCAAGCCCGCTCGCGCTGCGGCGCTGGCCGCGAATTGCGATTGCTGCGGTTTTACTTTGCACCTGTTGCGTGGTCTCGGTAATCGCCAGATCAAGCCTCGGCACAAACTTGAACGTGCCCGTGTCGTAGTTCGGATCGCCTTGTGTGAGACCCAGCAGGCTGCTAAATTGCTTGAACATTTCGAGCACAAACACGTTCGCTCCAACGAACGTGTGACGTCCGTATTCGCTGCGCGGTGTCATCGTGATGTCCTTCACCGGCGCGGTGTTGGCGAACACTTTTCCGTCGGCGTCAACATAGGTCTCGTCCTCAATGTTCGCGATCTTCGTGGTGATCGGCGCGCCGTCCATCGTTCGCGGCATGTGGCATTGCTGGCAGGTCAGCGGCGTGGCGTTCGGCTGAATCGGAGCTTTCGTCTGAAAGCTGCTGTTCAACCATTCGAGATAGGTCGTTTGCTCGTGCGATTTGCGCTGCGCCTCGAACGATTTTTCGTTGTAGGTTTTCTTTGCGTCAAGGATCGGCGTTTCCACCACGTGACATGATCCACACATTGCCGGATCGGAAATCGCGTCACCATGTTTCGGCGTTAAGCCCACCGAATTTTGCATCGGATATTCCACCACTTTTTGGTAAGGACCGAACACCGTTTTTGGATCGGTGACTTTGAATTGTCCCGTGAAGCTCGCTTGCGTGCCGAGCCCTTCCGGTGTCATGCGATGACAGGCGAGGCAAGAGATTCCGTCGCGCGCCAAGCCGCCGTATTTCGCATCCGGCCCGCTGCTCGCGAGAAAGTTTTGATGGGTGAAAAGCGCGCCCGGTTTGTCGGTGCTCAATTGCCGTTTGCCCATCACGCCGTGACAGGTGTAACACGCGTTGTCGATCTCGTCTCGAACTGATGGATACAGAATCGTTTCCGATTCGCGCTGCGCCTGAAACACCGGATCGCGACCCGCGAGTCCCATCATCGATGCGCCCCATTCGCCAAACGGCGAGAAGTTGGTGAGCGGTGTGGTCGGAAATTTCGATGGCGGTAAATTCTGTGGCCACGTCATGTGCGCCTGCACGCCGAATGCGAGGTTGCTGCCATCGTGACAACCCGCGCATACGTCCGAGGTCACGAACCCGGTTGGCCCTTGCGGTCCGACGATCACCTTGCTATCGGCTTGCGAAGGAATGTTGTACGAGGCCAGTGCTGCAGGGACAGCTGCTTTGGCCCGCACGGCAGCTGGCGGTGCGCCGAGCGTTAGCAAGCCGAGCTTCGCATGCAGCGATCCGCCCATGAGCCCGTTTGCCGTCGGCATCGCGGTGCCGCCAAATGTAGACGCGATGTTGGTCAACGAAGCAAACGTCAACTCACGCGTGTTGGCCGAACCGTGGCATCCGACGCAGTTGGGATCGTAGAACTGACCACCGAAAGCACCATCGCCGCCGTTGACTTTGGTCGGGTCGGCAAAGCCCCAGTACCAGCCATCAAACGATGCGCTTTTTTGCTTCACCATCAGCGCCCAGCCGCTGACGTCGCCGATCACGCCTGCATTGTCCTTGTACATCTGCTTGATGATCACCGCTCCGTCGGGAATGCTATTGGGCGGTTGCCCTGCCTTCAACCACGCATACACCGAGGGTGCGTAATAATTAAGCACATAGCCATGCACGGATTTCGTTCCCGACGGCAGCGGCCCGCTCATACGTGGCGCGCTGTCGTGCGGCCATTTCAACAGCTGCGGGCAGCTTGCCCAGATGAAGTTCGCCACAGCCTGCATGTTGCTCGCCGAAAGTGGCACCGAGCAAGCAGCAGGAATCGCCACGGGCGCATTGGTCGAGGCGGGTGCTGAAGTCGGAGGCGCTAACTGTGCAGCGCTGCTGCCAACGGCGATTGCGATACCGAGTGCCACGATTCGCGCGAATTGTCGACGCCGTGTGGCGTACCACTCGCGCATGCGGCAAAGGCAGACACTAAGAACAACGATCACTACGGCGATTGCTTGTTTCACGCGGCGCTCCTTGCGCCACGAATGGCGCGCTGAATAAATCAATTTATGACGTTGGAATTTTTTGGCGGTGCTCGTGCTATGCGGTGACGCTTTGTTGCAACTGACTAACAGAATTTTGCGTAAATAACATGACTGATTTCAGCACGCGCAGCTAGGAGGGAATCAGGAAGTGAACGGGAAATCATGAACCATTTTTTTCTGTTGCAGAAATGGAAATGTGCTTGCGTGCATTTCAAAGTGAGCATAAGATCATTCCTGATGTTTTGTCTAGTTATACAAAACATATGACATTGCGGTGCGAACTGAATCGACTGTTCTTCTCAGTTCCTCGCCAAGAAAAACGGGTTGGGGGTTTGCATGAGATCAGGCGTATTTGTCCGAGTTGGTGATGTCGTTAGTGCGCTGCGTAGCAAGCGCAACATGCTCAAAGGCAAAGTGCCCGAGCCTTCTCGATGGACCGCCTGGATGCGATCCGCATCAATGGCAATCGCCACTGCGGGTGCGATGGCTGCTTCGGCAAGCTTTGCTGCCAGCACCACCGTCAGCGTCCTCATTGACGCCGACAATAACGCCAGTACAGGCTGCACCGTTAGTACAGCCAACGGCCCGTTCGCAGGTGTTGAGCGCGTACTCAATACCACCGTCATTGCCGACGCGACGGGCTATCGCATTCAGTCGATCACCCTGCAAAGCTGTAACGGCGGCGCGATTGGTCCGGCAACCATTATCAGCGCCACGCCAACGCCGCTCGTGCGCGGCAGCGGGGCCAACGGCACTACGGCAGTTGAAACCTATATACCCAGTAGTTTCTTGCCAGCGACTGGCCAGAAAATGCGCGTGGCTGTCACCTCTGTCGGCGCTGATGGTCTGGTCGGCAGCGATGCGCTAACGGTCACTGCGGCGGGCAACGCGATTCTGGTGGACGGCCCACCGCTGGTAGTGGTGCCAACGTTGGCCAAGCTCTCTCTGGCGCTGACCGCGCTGTTGTTGGCGTTGTCAGTGTGGTTTGCCCGTCGTCGCGGCTGGAATGGCATGCAGCTGGTCATCGTCGCCGCATTCGCCGTTTCCATGTCCAGTCAGTTAATCGCTGCAGTAGCGCTCGATGGTTTGAAAATTAGTTGGACGGGCATCGCTCCGGTTGCGACGGACCCAGCGGGTGATGCACCAAAGGGCTCCGATTTCACCAATCTCTTTAGCACTGTCGACAGTGGAAACGTTTACTTCCGCATAGACGTAGACTTGAATTCTCCGCCGGTTGCCAACGCCCAGAGCGTAACTGCCGTCGTCGGTCAGGGCCTGCCAATTACGCTTACAGGCTCCGACTTCGAAGCCTCACCGCTCACCTTCGCCGTCATCACGTCACCGACACAGGGTGTATTGAGCGGCACCGCGCCAAACCTCACTTACACGCCAAACGCCGGTGCCGGTGTCAGCGACAGCTTCACCTTCAGGGCCAACGACGGTTCGGCTGACTCCGCACCAGCGACGGTCAGCATCGACATCAAACGGCCGCCAACCATCACGAGCGTCAACAACGCGACGTTTATCCCCGGTCAGGCCAACAGCTTCACCTTCACTGCCACCGGCGTGCCCAGCTCCAATTTCACACTCACCGCCTGCAACACTGCGCTGCCACCGACCATTGCCATCACCAACAACGGAAACAACACCGGCACATTGGCTGGCAATCCCACCGTCGCTCAAGGCGGCACTTATGTCTGCACGCTGACTGCAAGCAACGGTTTTGGCAGCAACGCCACCCAGCAGTTCACGTTAAACCTCGGCCTGCCGCCCACCTTCACGAGTGCTAACAGCACGACTTTCACCACGGGCG
>JAYWAQ010000173.1:0-2226 GCA_043782305.1 Burkholderiales bacterium | reverse complement strand
AAGTCGCTCCAGTGCGGGAACTCCAAGTACCACGTCGCCAATGAAGTTGCGGATTCGGACAATGAGCGGGCGGGGCGATGAATCGTCTGTCATGGGATTGGCGCGGGTGAGCCCAGTGCGAGTGGTCAACGTTCGTCGATAATTGGGGATTCGATGCTAGCAACATCACAGAGGCCGCTTCGGCCCACGAGGAATCCGCCGCATGGCACTACCGCTCCTAACTCCTGCAGACCACGCTAATCAACCAGTCACAGCGCTTCATGTGAAGTCCTTCCACGACGCCTGTCTCGCGCTCACGAGCTGGCCGAATACGGCGGTTGACTTCGCCGAGGCCGATGTCTGGCGCTGGGTCGCGACCAATCACCGCAACAATTGTCTGCTCTGGGACGAAGAAGATCTGGCCCGCCGCACCCGCGCGACCGATGCCGACATCACCGCCAACAAGCGCGCCATCGACGGCTACAACCAGGCCCGAAACGACGCTACCGAGCGGGTTGACGAGTTTTTGCTATTGTCGCTCGGCTTGATTGATGCAGCGACAGCCAGCAGCGATCAACCCGTAGCAAAAGTCAGCGCATCAGCGCGCCTGAACAGCGAAACCGCTGGCAGCATCATGGATCGCATGTCCATCATGTCGCTCAAAATCAAGGCGATGACGGCGCAAACGCTGCGCACGGATGTCGACGCCGCGCACCGCGACTCTTCGGCGTTGAAACTGCAACGGCTGAATGAACAGCGCAACGATCTCGGCGCTTGCCTCGATCAATTGCTGGCTGACAGTCGCGCAGGAGTCGCGTATTTCAAGGTGTATCGCCAGTTCAAGATGTACAACGACCCGCGCTTCAATCCGGTGCTGGTCGCAGAGCTTGCCGCCGCGAAAGCACAGCAGCAAGCCCGATCCGCGCAGCAGTAACCCGCACTGACAGCCGTCACGGTGAAAATCCTCATCGTCAAAACGTCCTCAATGGGCGACGTGGTGCACACGATGCCGGCGATCACGGACATTGCCGCGCACATTCCCGGCGCCGTGATCGACTGGGTGGTCGAAAAGCCGTTCGCGTCGCTGCCCGCGATGCATCCCGCCGTGCGTCGCGTAATTCCAATCACCTGGCGCAAATGGCGCAAATCATTGTGGAAAGCCGAAACTCGCGCCGCCCTCAGCGAGGCGCGACGCGCGATCGAGGCCGAGCGCTACGATCTAGTGCTCGATCTGCAGGGCCTCGTCAAAAGCGCGCTGTGGGCCATGCAGGCAAACGGCCCGCGCGCTGGCTACGATCGTGCCAGCGCTCGCGAGCCGCTCGCCGCGATGTTTTATCAGCGGCAGGCAAATGTATCCAAGGCGTTGCATGCGGTAGAGCGCTCGCGCCGTCTGGCCGCCGCGCATTTGGGCTACGACATTGGCGACACGCCGCCGCGCTTTGCGCTGACCACACCGGTGGGTTCTTGGCAACCCGCCTCGAAACGCTACGCCGTGCTCATCACGGGTGCCAGTCGCCCCGAAAAATTGTGGCCCGAGCCCTCGTGGCTCGCCATCGCAGGCACCTTGCGCGAGGCGGGTTACGGGCTGGTCTGGCTCTGGGGCAGCCCGGACGAAGAAGCGCGCTGCAAGCGCCTCGCGAGCGCAGCGGGTGGCGAGGTTCCGCCGTTCCTCACCGTCGCCGATGCCGCGGCGCTGCTCGCCAAAGCCACTGTCTGCGTCGGCTTAGACACCGGTTTCAGCCATATCGCCGCCGCGTTCGGCGTCCCCACGGTCGGCATCTACTGCGACCACGAACCGGGTCTGGTCGGCATCGTGGGCAAGGGATATGTGGCGAGTGTTGGCGGACGGGGGCAGGTGCCGGAGGTGGGTGATGTCGCTGAGTTGGTGAGGGGGGCGTTGTTGTGAGTGCGGTGTTTGGGACATCTCAGCTCATTCGCTTGGATTGCAGGGCTGGCTCCTGTTTTTTTATTTAAAAGTATTAAATCAACCTGATCCCTTAATTGTTAATTGTTTAATTGCTTGCAAGTAGGTTGAGAGCTATGCGTGAACGCATTCGTTGGTGGAGAAGTCAATATCCTGCGATTGTCATGGCGGTCGAGGCGCTTCTATCTAACAATGGATTTGAAAAAGCAATTTGGTCTGACGATCAGATGTCTGTCCGTTTTAATCGTAGCAAAGGATCAGAAATTCAAATCATCCAGTTGACGGCAACGAGTGGAGGGTTGTTCTCCTCATTCCTTTTTTTG
>JAYWAQ010000172.1:0-2226 GCA_043782305.1 Burkholderiales bacterium | reverse complement strand
TCGCCGCCTGCTCTACGACGCCAATTTCACGTCGAGCAATGGCACGAGTGCCTGCTCGTCCTGCCACACGTTTGCCGATATGGATCACCTCGCGTGGGATCTCGGCAATCCAGATGATCCGCAAAAGACCAACACCAACGCCTATGTTCCCAACAACTTAAAGACCACGCAGCGATTCCATCCGATGAAGGGCCCGATGACCACGCAGACGCTGCGCGGCATGGCGAAGAACGGCCCGACGCACTGGCGCGGTGATCGCATTGGCGGCGCGCGACAAACCGTGCGCGGCAGCGTCGAGACGCTGGAGGAAGCCTCGTTCAAGGAATTCAACCCTGCGTTCGTCGGTTTGGTGGGACGCCAGACGCCGCTATCGGATGCCGATATGCAGGCCTTCACCGACTTTGCGATGGCGCTGAAAATGCCGCCGAATCCGGTGCGATCGCTCGACAATTCGCTCTCCGCTACCGAGCAGGCTGGACGTGACATTTACTTCAACGTCAACAACATCACAGGCCTCGGCAGTTGCAATCACTGCCACAGTTTAAACGCCGCAACGGGGCAATTTGGCACCGCTGGCCTGATGTCGTTTGAAGGTTTCCGCATAACGGAGAACTTCAAAGTGCCGCACCTGCGCAACATGTACACCAAGCTCGGCATGTTCGGATTCAGCGCCGACGCCGCGCCAGCGACTGGTCCACAGATTCGCGGGTTCGGATTCTCCAATGACGGCAGCCTCGATACGCTGATCAGCTTTTTCAGCGACCCTGTGTTTAACTTCCCCGCGCCTGTCGCGACCACTCGAGATCAGGTAATCGCGTTTGTGCTGGCCATGGACAGTGATTTTTTGCCGGTCGTCGGCCAGCAGGTGACGTGGCGGCCCGGCGCGCCTGAGGTGGTCGAATCGCGCCTGAGTTTACTCAAACAGCAAGCTCAGACCAAAACGCCGCGTGCCGCCTGCGATCTCATCGTTCGCGCCAACATTGACGGCAACACCTACGCCGGACTGATGCAGAACGATGGCACCTGGCAGATGCGCAGCGGTGCGGTGCTCGGTGATACTGCACTGCGCGCGCTCGCCACCGCATCGCAGCCGCTCAGCTTTACCTGCGCGCCCCCCGGCGATGGCAAGCGAATCGCGCTGAACGGTGGCCCGGTGCCAGCCAACACTGTCGTCGAGTACTACTACGCTGCGCTGGATCAATATTTCATCACCGCCAGCGCCAGCGATCAGGCGCTGCTGGACGGCGGCGTCGCGCCCGGATGGTCACGCACGGGTGAGTGGTTCAAGCAGGGCGGCACCACGCCGGTATGCCGCTTTTACGGTAGCGCTTCGCCGGGGCCGAATTCGCATTTCTACACCGCTGTTGACACCGAATGCACACTACTTAAAAACCTGCAAGCGAGTACACCAGCGACGCAGCAGCGCCTGAATTTTGAGAGTCTGGACTTCATCACGACACCCGCCGTGAGCGGCGTCTGTCCCGCCAGTACAGTGCCGGTTTACCGGGCCTACAACAATGGCTCAGCGCTCGGGAAGGACGGCAACCATCGTTTCACCACCAATGTGAATTCAATCGCGCAGGTGGTCGCTCGTGGCTGGGTGAATGAAGGTGTGGTGATGTGTGCCGCGCCGTAAGGTCGTCAATCAGTGAACGAACTGTCCGTTCTTCTTCACGACCACGGTGTCGACAAAGCTTGAGCCCATATGATCCCGCGATGAATAGTGCAAGCGAATGCCGCCGATGTCCGGGTTGCCGAGCGAATCGAGCGCGCTTACGAGTGAGGCACGCGAGAGTCGCTGCGCCGGGACAGCGTTCAGCGCCAGGGTGAGTACGCGAGCATTGATGTAGCCCTCGAGCGAACTGAAGCTGGGTTCGGCGGTGGGGTCGATTTTTGCGAGTGCAGCGCGATAGTCACGAACGATGGGGAACGCAGTTGACCACGGAAAAGGCACAACCTGCGTAAATACCAGCCCGCTGCCAGTTTCTCCGAGGGACTTGACCATTTGCTGCGCACCCGAGTTCACGGCCATAAACCGCGTGCGCCGGTCAAAATTGCGGTCGGCTTTGTAGATCGCCGCGATGGTGGCGTAGCTGCCGTGATTAAAAACGATGTCAACGTTCGCGTCCGAGATTTTCTTCGCGAGATCTGCGGGAGACGCTTTCGGATCTAGCGGGAGCGCCAAAGCCAGCGTCAATCCGCGCTCAGCGAGCAGACGACGCACAT
>JAYWAQ010000171.1:0-2227 GCA_043782305.1 Burkholderiales bacterium | reverse complement strand
AGGTCATAGTCTGACCAAACCGCAAGCTCGGTCAGACTATGTAGCGCTCTCAAGAAATCGAATGACCGCGGCGCGCATTGCGAGTGTTTCCTGATGCCCGCAGTCAAACACTTGGTGCTTCCAATTGGCTGGTTTCCCGAACGAATTGTAAGTTGCCGTGAGTGCGCGGCTAACAGACCTAACGCCAGCAGGCGGCGTAAGCGGATCGTCGCGCCCAACGAGCGATAAATGTGGTCTCGGCGCGATCAGTGCGCTGATTTCCGCGGCAGTGAATTCGTTGCGAAGACCGGGTATGAAGAAATATTCTCCGTGCTGATCGAAGCCGCCGCTGTCGATGAGCGAGTCGTATTCTGCGAGGCAGCAGAGATCGATACAGCCGTTAATGGTTGGATCAAGCGCTGCGGCCCAAATTGCCATGGTGCTGCCCATCGACAGGCCCAGAGTGGTCACCGGAAGCGTCGCGAGATCGGGTCGGGTGCGCGCCCATGCGAGCGAGGCCAGCGTGTCATGAACCCGATAGCACCAGAGCGTTTTGCCCTCCCAAAGCAGGCGCTTGACCATCGCGCGCTCTGACTTCAAGCCTCCGAAATTGCGCTCGCCAAAACACCAGTGATCAATGGCCAAAACTGCGAAACCTAATTCGGTCAGAGTTTCACCGTAAGGCGGATTCTGCAGGGCAGGGCGACCCACGAGCAACTCATCCTTGCCGCACTCAAATCGATTGCCATGCGCGTGGCAATAGAGCACGAGTCCACGCGGTGGCGCGTTCAACGGACGCACAAGACTCGCTGGCACCGGCTCTTCACTGTTGAGCGTCAACCGCCAGGTTTCCACGAGCGCATTCGCTGTCGTCTGCGTCGAAATCAGCAAGCTGCTCGCGGGATCGGCAAGGGCTGGACGCGGACCGAGCAATCGCCACAGATCAACTCGACGCCGCGCTGTCGCAGCATCATCGCCAAGCCAGGGCCATTGCGTCATTGCTTGAGCGGCACGCTAGTCGATGTTAAGTAAAGCGTGCGCGTTTCGTCGGGCGGCAGAATCACGCGTATGTTTTGGTACGGCAACGCCCATGTACCCTGTCGCGACGCTTCAATACGCAGTGAATCGCGGTCGGAGGCCGCGTTGAACGTGTGAATCACGCGTTGATCGTCGGCGTGCGTCGTCTGCAAACCGTTGTCTTCAAACAATACGATACTCGTCGTAGCCTTCGCGGAAGAGGGCACCGGGTAGTAGCGGAGCGCACGCGAAGGCTCTTCAGTTTTTTTTAAATCGCTCGTCGTGTCCGTGGTTGGCAGCAGCGCACCGGCACGCACGAACAACGGCAAACGATCCAGTGGCGCGTCCACCATTACCGTGCGACCGCCTTCAAGATATTCGCCGGTCCAGTAGTTGAACCAGCCATCGACATGAGCGCCGCGCGGCAGGTAGAGGCTCCGTTGGCGCGCGTCTGGTTCAAACACCGGTGCAACGAGGAGGTCACCGCCCACCATCATTTCGTCGTTGTTCTGCCACGTCGCTGTATCGTCGCCAAAGTGGAAGAACGTTGGACGCAATACCGGCGTGTGCGTCGTCGTCGCCAGCCACATGAGCGTGTAGAGATAGGGCATGAAATGCAGACGCAATCCGACGCTAGAGCGGATCGTTGGCGTGGCATCTGCATGCAGCCATGGCGAGTTCACACTGCCATCGGCCTTCCACGAGTTCATGATCATGCGCGGAACAAGCGAGCATGCCTGCGTCCAGCGGATCAGCATTTCAGCGCTGGGCACCGGGCCTGCGAAACCACCAATGTCGTGACCGATGTTGAACATGCCGGACAGGCTCATGGTGAGCGCCATGCGCTGATTCCAGCGCATGGTGTGCCAGCTGGTCGTGTTGTCACCGCTCCAGGTTTGCGCGTAGCGCTGCAGGCCTGGTGGCCCGGCGCGCGTGACGGTGTATACACGTTCGTCGCGCTTCGCAGCGGCTTGTGCAACGCTTGTTGCCTGCGTCATGAGCAGTGCGTGCAGTGCTCGCGAGCGATGAATCGGGACGGCTTTGCCGTTGCCATCAGACGCACCCGTTTCGCTCCAGATTTCGTATTCGTTATTGTCATTCCAGCCAGTGTCGATGCCGAAATCCAGCACCTGTTCACGGAAGTTTTTTTGCCACCATTCGCGATCAGAATCGCGCGTGAAGTCGAGATGTGCGCCCCAGCCGTCCCAGAATTGATCCAGGCAGGGTTTGC
>JAYWAQ010000170.1:0-2228 GCA_043782305.1 Burkholderiales bacterium | reverse complement strand
GTTGATGACGCAATATCTCGCTGTAAAGAATGGGAAGCTCTGCACATCGAGCTTCGTGATGCTCTCTCCCGGTATGGCGCTCACACGGAGGGAACACTTGGCGACTTCCTTGTCGTAGACCAGGACTATGGGTATCCGCAGGTAAAAATTGAGTGCTTGACACCAGGTTTCTTTCGCGCCGAAGTTGCGGCAGACATCCAAATCGTACTTTCGCTATATCAGCGAAAGTGGGAGGTAGTTCTCAGCAGCAAAGGTTCTGACGGCAGCTCGACGGGCTACCGGATTTATGCGGACGCCATGACAAGTGAAGAAGGCTGATCGGGGGTACGATTTAGCGTCGTCATCAACTAGGAGTGCCGCTGAAATGATCACCGCAACCTGCCACTGTGGCGCAATCAAAGTTGAGGTTCCTCGCTCGCCTGAGAGTGTCACGGACTGCAATTGCTCGATCTGCCGACGCTACGGCGTGCGGTGGGCGTACTACAAGGACGCAGAGGTGACGCTCACGGCGACACCTGATGTAGAGACGGCGACGGACGATTACGTCTGGGGCGACAAGTCGCTGAAATTCATTCGCTGCAAGCAGTGTGGCTGCGTGATGCAATGGAAGTCATTGACCGTCGACGCGGACACGAATACGGGCGTGAACGCCCGCAATTTTGAGCCGTCGATCATGAGCAAAGTGCCGGTCCGGCGGCTGGATGGCGCGGATACGTGGGAGTACATTGAATGAGCCTCGTGTCAGCAATGTAGTGCGCGAATCAAGCCCGCCTGACCGGGAGCTGGCAGGCGAGCTCAAAGTGCGCTAGCCCGTGCGCAAACGGGCGCCCGGTCCAGGCCTCGAACGCAGGTTGATCATCGGGAACGTACCCGCTGCAAGGCAACCACGTTTTGTACAACCAGTCGATCGCGCGCATCTCAAGCTCGATATCGCCGCTTATCACCACCTCGGCCACACGCATCGGCGGGAACTCAAAGCGGCCAATCTCTCCATCGGGTGCGACATCGTCGACCACCAGCGCCACATCGTAGCGACAGTCCTTTAGTGCGACAATTTCGGGCTCCTCCCACATGTAGCCGAGCCACTGGCCATCCGCGAGCCCTCGCGTGATCGCCCAAGCCAGGAGGCGCTCGCAGGCAGCAGGAGCCGCGCCCGCGCGAAACGGATCGAGCACGCGGATATACGCCACGGTGCGCGCAGGGAGGTCGCGCAACTGCACCTCGAAGCCATCCGGGTTGTCACCCTGCGGCAAGCTGGTGAACCGGGGACCTCCCTCCTGATTCAACAGGAAACGCTCGAACTCAGCGCGCCTCGAATTGCGAAAAGCGTCGAGGTCGAATCTTCGTGGAGAAGCACTGTAGCGGTGCTTGAAGCTGCGCGAAAAATCAGATGATGACGAGAAGCCGCAGTCCAGCGCCACGTCCGTCAAAGAGCGTTGCGGCGCGTGGGACATCAGATACAGCGCCCGCTCAAGCCGTTGCCGTTTCACGAACTGGTTCAGCGTCTCGCCCAGCAGCGCTTTAAAAACGCGATGAAAGTGGAAAGGGGAGAAATCGGCTGCATGCGACACCTCCTGCAAGTTCAGCGGCTGAGCAAGGTTACGCACGATGTAATCAATCGCACGGTTCACGCGCGCGATATAGTCAGCGGCGGCAGCGGCGGTTTTTTGCTCAGTTCGCAAGATTTGGCAAGTTCACTTGGCGGTTTTCGGGCATGCTAGCGCCTTGGCGAATTCGGATCTCTGCATCATGTTGCTGACTTTCGCCAGAAGGAGAATTCATTTGAAAGCACTCACCCGCACGCTGGCCACTGTCGTGGCAATCATCGGCATCGTCGGTGCGACCGCCGCTGCCACACCAAAAATCAAGGAGAGGAAAAACATGGAACTCGGAAACTTTTCAGTGAGTCTCGCGGTAAAGGACATCAAGGCGTCGAAGGCGTTCTACGAGAAGCTCGACTTCAAGGTTGTCGCTGGCAAGCTCGAACAGAACTGGGTCGTGCTCCAGAACGGAAACGCGCGGATCGGGCTGTTTCAGGGGATGTTCGACAAGAACATCATGACGTTCAACCCAGGGTGGACGAAAGACAAGGAAACCATGACGGACTTCCAGGACGTACGCGAACTGCAGCGGACTCTGAAGGCACGAGGAATAGCTATGACGACTGCTGCTGACGAGACCACCGAGGGGCCAGCGCACTTCACCATCGCCGACCCCGACGGCAACGC
>JAYWAQ010000169.1:0-2229 GCA_043782305.1 Burkholderiales bacterium | reverse complement strand
ATCGGTGCCCCTGAACGGGACGCGGTAAGCCTGCCACTGATTTTGGGCACCGAACGGCACCGGCATCCAGAGCATTTGGGATATCCAGTAGCCCTCGTTTTCGCCTGGCGTTCCCAGTCGGAAAAGCGACTGCGGCGTAACTCCAGCGTTAAGCTTCGTCGTCTTTAACTCAGTGACCGCATCTCGAACCAAATTATTGCGCTCGTAATCCCACAGCGGCACATCGCGCAGCAGCGCCATCCAGTACAACTCCAGCGCCTCTTCCGCGAGCCGCTCGGAGTCAAGCGCGGGGAACGGCGGCAGCTTGATCACGTCAGCCGCCATCGGGTCTTTGTCCCACGGATAGGCGGCGAGTGGATTGACCAGACGAATTTCGTTTTGAACGGGTAGGCGCTCCCAGTCAGCGATGCGTCCGCTCACGGTTGCGGCTTCGAACGATTGCATCGACTCGGGTAGCAACAGGCCCGCCGCGTCGTGCTTTAGTGTTTTGCCGAAGGCGGCGGCACCGCTGGCGCGTTGGTTTGCACTCGTCGCAGTCGTCTGAGCAATCGCCGCGCGTTCAAGTGCGCTAAGCCCAGCAACTGCCGCGCCCTGAGTCAATAAAGCACGGCGTTTTTTGTTGATGGCCGGTGCGGTCTGACCAGCAGCATTGCAACCAGTTTCAGCGTTTGACATGACAGGGGCTTTCTCGGAGACGTGCTGCAATTGTAGGCAGTGCGCTCGTGCGCCGTGCGACGCTGGCGACGGCTACACGCTCATGAGCTCCGACACCACCGTGGTCCCAGGCAGCTTGTCGACGATCACCTTGCAAATCACGGCAATTGGAATTGCCAGGAAAAGCCCTGCGGTTCCCCACAGCCAGCCGAAGAACAAGAGCGCAACAAAGGTCGCAGTCGAGTTCATGCGCGCGATGCGGCTGGCCATCCACGCTTGCGCGACGGTGCCAACAATCGCAGCGACGACCAGCGTGCTTAGGGCTGCGGTCGCTGCGCCGCTTAACGTACCGATTTTTTCGAATGATGAGACCAGCACGCCAAACGCAATGGCGAGCGGCCCGAAGTACGGAATCGTATGAAAAAGTGCGGCCATCAGCCCCCAGGCGGCGGCGTTTTCGACGCCTAGTACGAACAACACAATACCGGTCAGAATCCCGAGGATCACGTTGGTCACGACCAGCATTCCAAGGTAGCGCTGAATGGCTTGATTGATGTTGTCCAGCGTTTCAACAGTAATGCGACGATCAGCGAGGCGCTTGCCGGCTGCCTTGACAATCCTGCGCCGAAAATGGTCGCCTGCCGTGAGTAAAAAGTAAGCGAGCAAGATGATGCCCGCCGCCGTGACGAGCGAACCCAACGCGCTCACCGAACCCTTGATCAAATAGCTGCTAACCGCTTCGGGCGCGGCATTGGGCGCAGCAGCGGGGCGCGCTTTTACGGTGGCGGCCGACGCCGATGATGTCGCTGGCTGGCCGTTCACCATATCGGTTACCGCAGCCGCAGCATCGCCGACTTTGCGCAGCGTGCCGCCCGGCGCCTGGCGCATTTTTCCGAAGTCCTCCGAAATGCGTTTGGCGCTGCGCGGCAGAGAATCCAGCAAGTTCTCGGCCTGCCCCCAGAGCCCATAAAACAGCGAACCCGTCGCCGCCAATGCAGCGCACATCACCAGCGCCGCGCCGATGCCGCGCGGCACGCCCACATGCTCCAGCCAGTTCACAGGCTTGCCCAACGCATAGTGCAACAAGATCGCCGAAATCAGCGGAACCGTGAACGCGTAGGAAAAATGAAGCGCTGCAATCAAAGCAAGTGTCGCGAGGATCCAGATTGCAAGATCCGGGAATTTGTGCGCGACCGGAAGCTCGGGTGGCTCCACTGTCACTGTACTGACATCCAGCGGTTTCGGCGCATCAACCGCAGTTTCAGTCAGAGGAATCGGCGCTGAAACAGAAACTTTGTGAGCGCTGGTGGCGGACGAATCCATGCGGGTTTGCTTTTGTATTTAACGATGCAAACATGCTACGGACAGGCCGGACTTTCCGTGTCAGAGGCGGGAAGAATCGCGTACGTCAAACGCGCCTGAAGCCTGTAGGACTTTGCCTACGCGCTGCGCATCGGCGCTTTGCTCGGCGGCGGCTTAATTCACAGCGGACTCGCCGTGCGATGAGTTTTCTCAACGCCTGGGGGGCGTAGATGGGTGCCGGGTATCGGAAATCCCACCTAACTGCGTAGTGTG
>JAYWAQ010000168.1:0-2232 GCA_043782305.1 Burkholderiales bacterium | reverse complement strand
CCGGCTGCTGTGAGCACCTGATCGGCACGCCCAACGACCGCGTAGCGCTGCACAAATTGCGCACCACCCGAGTGCGCCGCTACGACGATGCGCTCCAGATTGGGGAAGCGAGTGCGATCCGACAACAACGCGATGATGCCGTCCAGCACCTCGAACGAGCTGATTGCAAACGGTGCCTTGCCGCCGTCGCCGCCGAGCCACCCCTCGCTCGTCCAGCGCGCAAAGTTGGGCGCGAGATCATGCCTCGCGGTGTCAGCATTGATGAGGATTTGCGGCGCGATGATCAGCGTGTCGGTCAGCGCGTTGCTCACCTTTGCTGCGCGCATGCTGAGATCAAAATATTTGTCGGCGTCGCGCAACCGACCATGAACAACGATCACCGCGCGCTTGATGTTCGACTGCACTTTGCTCACGTCACAACTGGTGTACGCGGGCACCAGCGCTTCGCCGAGCGCAGTTTTTATTTTCAGGCGCTCCGGCGCCACGGTTTTTATCGGGCGGCGCTGCGGCGCGGTTTCGTCCATCGCGACCGCCTGGCCTAACCACGCGGCAGCCAGCAGCGCCAATGCTGTCGAAAACGCGCGCGATTGCCATGAGCGCATCGAGCGCTCCATTCGCAAAGTCATTAGTACGACCTCCAAAAATTTCTACTTGCCGAAAAACGCTGCGATCTCTGTCGGCAGTCGCGTAGGACGGCTATTACTGCGATCCAGCGGGCACCATTGGGTCACCGCTGTCGCCAGTACTTTCGTGTCACCCGATTCACTTATATGAATTATCTCAGTATGGCGAGAAAAGCGAACGCCGCGTGCCGTTCCAGTCCATGTCCGCGCGATGATGGCGTCCCCCAACACCGCTTCGGCTTTGTAGTCAATCTCGTGCCGAAGCGCGACCCACACATACTTTTCGCGGTGCGCCGCCGTCGTCAAAAAATTCCAGTGAGCGATAGCAACGTCCTGAACCCACGAAAGGTAGACAACGTTATTGACGTGGCCCATCTCATCGATATCCGACGGCTTGATGGTGATCGCCAGTTCGAACGGCGGAATCGGGGATTCGTGGACTTGCATGGACGACATTTTGGCGTGATTTCTCGGACCACAATCTGGGAGTACAGCTTTTTACTGAAATGCCCGTTTGACTGGGGCTAAAGCAATTTTTCGTTAACTGTCGACTATTCGATATATTTGCGCTCAGCCCGAATGAAATAAGGCTTTTTTTTAGCCAAAAGCTATGGTTAATGAGGCGCCAGTGCCTGTGTTGCCGCTGCGCTTTTTTTGACGCCAACGTGCGGCGCATTTCGGTGCATAAAGTCTGGCTTCGCGGATTTGTCTGCCGTATCAGTTTTCGAAACGTCGACACGATATGCTTTCTGTATATGTCCGAAACCCCCATTCCCGCCTCGCCGCCGCCTGACGACGCCACGCTGATCGCACGCTGTAAACAGGGGGACGCCAGCGCCTGGGAGGCGTTGGTTCACCGCTACCAGCGGCTCGTTTACGCCATTGTTCACCGCATCGGGCTCGACGAGCACACCGCCGCCGACGTGTTCCAGACTGTGTTTGTCCGACTGATGGAAAATTTGCCGCGTCTGACGGAGCCTGATCGCTTGCAGGCGTGGATCGTCACCACGTCCAAGCGCGAGGCGCTGTTGCAACGAAAGCGCGGCATGCGTGCGGTCTCGATGACACAAGCAGATGACGAAGACGGCTCTGCCTCCGAATGGGACGTAGCTGACGATTCACCGCTGCCGGAAGACGCGTTGGCGGAGTTACAAGCGCACAATCAGGTGCGCAGCGCCATGGACGCGCTCGATGCCCGCTGCCGTGAACTGCTGACAATGCTCTATGGCGGCGACTCCGGCGCAGACGAAAAAATCGCTTATGACGACGTTGCCGCGCGCCTCGGCATGCCAGTTGGCAGCATCGGCCCAACGCGAGCCCGCTGCCTCGGCAAACTGCGCAAACTTGTCGCCTGAGCGCAAAAACATCATGCAAACTGTATTTTGTCGCCCACGAACGACTCTGTTCAGAAGCCTAGCCATCCACGAAGCACAACCATGAAACCGATTTCCACGCTCACCGACGAAGAACTTGCCGAATTGGTGCAAGCCGCAGCCGTACTGCCGGATGCGCCGCCCGCTCTGGTTCGCGCTGCGGTTGGTTTGTGGCAAGAAAAGGAACCTTCGCTCTTCGCGCAGGCGACCGAAGCGATGTTGAACCGCATCAAGGC
>JAYWAQ010000167.1:0-2234 GCA_043782305.1 Burkholderiales bacterium | reverse complement strand
CGGCGGCGATCATGCACAGGTTGAGCAGCACCGGCGTGAAGGCGGGAATCGCAAATTTCTTCCAAATATTCATCACGCCGCCCGCCAGCGCCGTGAGCGAAATGAACAGCAAATACGGAAACATGATCTGCAACAGCTCGGTCGCCAACAGCGTTTTTCCCGGCGTGGTGGCAAATCCACCGGCAAAAAGCGGGATCAGCCATGGGGCGGCGAGAATACCGAGCACGGTGAACGCCAGCAGCGCCACCAGCTGCAACGTCGCCACGCGATTGACTAGAGTGTGAGTGGCCGCTTCGCCGCGTTGGCTTTTGTACTCAGCGATCAGCGGCACAAACGCCTGCGGAAACGCGCCTTCCGCAAACAGCCGCCGCATCATGTTGGGCAGCTGAAAAGCGATCTCAAACGCGTCGTTCACCGCGCCCGCGCCGAAGACTTTGGCCATCACCATCTGATTGGCCAGCCCCGCGACGCGCGACAGCGAGGTCATGGCTGAGACGCCGACGATGGCTTTAAACAAATTCACGGGTTGCGGCTTTTCACGATTTTCCGTAGAATAGCGGGTTCACTGAATCGATAACGTTTAAGAAGTCTTTCATGGCCAATTCCGCCCAAGCAAAAAAGCGCGCCCGTCAAAACGACAAGCAGCGCGCCCACAACGCCTCACTGCGCACCCAATTGCGCACCGCCGTGAAAAAAGTGCAGAAAGCCGTCGCCGCTGGCGATCAGCCCGCTGCCATGAAGCAAATGCAAGAGTCACAATCGGTGATTGATCGTATCGCCGACAAACGCATCGTTCATAAAAACCTCGCCTCCCGCGTGAAAAGCAATCTTGTTCGTGCCATTAAAGGCATGGGTGCAGCAATTGCACCGGTGGCAAAAGCCGCGTAATTCACGGCTTGCAGGTGAGTGAAAAAAGGTCCTTCGGGGCCTTTTTTGTTGCCTTGACATTTGAAGTCACAGCGCGCGTTCTAAGCGTCATCCACAATCACTGTCATCCTGAGCAAAGCGAAGGATCGGCTTCTTGAACGCCGCATCTGGTTTCGGCAGCATGGTGCATGTCGACACTGATCCTTCGCTTTGCTCAGGATGACTGAGAGTTTCACCAGAGCCTGAGGCGCAGTTCCCATTCGTCGTCATCGATTGAACTTCCTCAATAGTCCTCAGCTCGGACAAGAGCCGCCACCGGCACCTCCTGCGACATCCGCCGCACCGTATCCGGCAGCAACGTCGCCACCGCATCCGCATCGAACGTGATCTGCAATTCGTTGTCCACCGCAAAGCTCAAAAAGAAGCGAAACAAGCGCGGCTCAAGTTCCGCCAATTCACGACGCACAATCACGCAACGCAGGCCATCACGCAATGCGGGCGTAACCATTGGGCTATAGCGCAACTGCTCGTCCGCGCCGAACGCCGACATCACCCCGCACAATCGATCTGACCAGTCGCTAGGGCGAAATTGCTGCCCGCTCAGCGTGAGCCCTTTAATGATGAGGTCGCTGTCGATTGAGATCGCGTGGTCGGGGGTGAGCGCAGTCGCCGCGCTAGGGATCATGGGTGGCCTGTTATCAAAGAGCGCCTTGCGCGTGACGCGGGCAAAACTCCATCGATTTCGATTTTAGCAACGCTAGTAAACTGTTGTTTTACAAGCTTAGTAGCGCGAGTAACGCTTATGTCTACGGCATCAAAGACGGCGTCCAGCAGCAACGCTGGCCCGGTCGCCAAAGTTCGCCACTTTTTGCAGATGAGCGATTTCTCCGCCGAGGAATACGCCTATTTGTTCGAGCGCACAAAACTAATCAAAGATCGCTTCAAGCGCTACGAGCTGTACCACCCGCTGCGCGATCGCACCCTCGCCATGGTGTTCGAAAAAAATTCGACGCGAACGCGCGTGTCGTTCGAAGCGGGCATGAATCAGCTCGGTGGCTCGGCGATTTTTTTGACCTCCGAGGCGTCGCACATTTCGCGCGGCGAACCGGTGGAAGATTTGGCGCGCGTGGTCAGTCGTATGGTCGACGTGGTGATGATCCGCACCTTTCATCAGCACGTCGTCGAAAAGTTTGCCGAATACTCGCGAGTGCCGGTCATCAACGGGCTCACCGATGACCATCATCCCTGTCAGGTGCTCGCTGATATTTTCACCTTCGTCGAGCAGCGTGGCGAGATCAAAGGCAAGGTCGTGACCTGGGTCGGTGACGCCAACAACATGCTCAATTCGTGGCTGCAAGCGGCCAAGG
>JAYWAQ010000166.1:0-2234 GCA_043782305.1 Burkholderiales bacterium | reverse complement strand
TGTTACAGGCACAGATTGAACCGCATTTTCTGTTCAACACGCTTGCCTCCGCCCAGCAGCTTTCGCAGAAAGGCGCGCCTGATGCCGCGAAATTAATTGGGCATCTGGTTCGCTTTTTGCGCATGTCGATCCCGTCAATGCGTGAAGATCGTGGTGCGCTGAAGCGTGAGCTGGAGCAGGTTGCCGCTTATCTTTCGATCATGCAAACGCGCATGGGAGACCGGCTGACTTTTGCTGTGCATGCTAACGTGGAGGTTGAGGAATTCGCATTGCCGCCCGCGCTCGTGATGACCTTGGTAGAAAACGCCATCAAGCACGGCATCGAGCCTTCTGCGACTGGCGGGCGCGTCGACGTGAGCGCTGAACGCGTCGGCGAGAGCGTGGTCATTTCGGTGCGCGACACTGGCGTTGGGCTCACCTCAACCAAGAGTAGCGAAATCGGTGGCGGCCTGGGCTTGTCGAATATCGCTCAGCGATTACAGGCCATTTATGGTGTTGATGCGCACGTCAAGCTCACGCAAAATACGCCAAGCGGTTGTGTCGCCGTGCTGACTTTGCCGTTTGCTTCATAAACCCGGGTTGAACGGAAGAATGGAAAAAATACGCTGTCTGTTTGCTGATGATGAACCGTTGATGCGCGAGCGCATGCGTGAGTTGCTTGCGTCACACGCGGATTCGTTTGAAGTGGTCGCGGAAGCGGTAAACGGCGAAGATGCGTTGACGAAATACGCCGCCACCGAACCCGACGTTTGTTTCCTCGACATTCGCATGCCGATCAAATCCGGCCTTGAAGTTGCCACCGAAATTGGCGACGGTGCGAAGATTGTTTTCTGCACCGCCTATGACCAGTTCGCGATCGAAGCGTTCGAGCGTGGCGCGGTGGACTATTTGTTGAAACCGATTGAAGAAGATCGGCTCGCGATCACCCTGCAACGGCTTCTTGACAACGCCGACGTACCGCCTGAGGACGTCACTTCGGTAGTGCATCTGGTCAACAGCCGCGAGCCTAATACCACCGAACGAATCAAGTGGATCAAAGCGCTCGTGGGGCAGGACGTGCGCATGTTCCCGGTGGACGACGTCATATTTTTTCAGTCAGACACGAAGTACACGCGCGTCGTGACCGATACCGAGGACGTGCTGATTCGAACGCCGCTAAAGGAATTGACTGATGGTCTCGATCCCGAGATGTTCTGGCAGGTGCATCGCGGTGCCATTGTCAACGTGCGCCGCATCGCCAAAATCACGCGCGACGGCGTGGAGAAACACTCCATCGTGCTGCGCGGTTCGACTGAAAAAATCGGCGTGAGTCGACACTTTTTTCATCTCTTCAAGCAGATGTAGCCTCGCTCAACCGCAAGTCGTACTTCATCAGCGCTCATCGTTGTCCGTCGCAAATTACTTCGCAAAGTCGGGTCGTCGGGCGACACTTTCGCTATGAGATGGGGAAGCGAGGGATTGTTTGCGCTGATGTTCCGGTGGCTAAGTATCGCGGCGAGCGTGCTGCTGCTCTTTTTAGGTGCTGCGGCATTGTTGGCTCTGCTGACCTTTCCGAAAGTCGTGCAGGCACAGGCGTCGACCGTTAGTGCGAATCTGCCGCCCGCCTCGTCAATTGCTGCGCAAGACTTTTTTCGCCTGCCCGACGTTTTTCGGCCTGAGCTGTCGCCCGATGGCAATTACCTTGCGTTTCTCGCGCGCGGCGGCAATCGCCTGGGTCTCGCCGTGATTGACCTTGAAAAGCGTACGTCGAGGGTCGTCGCGACCTTGCCTGAAGCGGACATTGTCGAGTTCAACTGGGTCAACTCACAGCGCCTGGTATTCGTGTCGGGCAATGTGTACGATCCCGTGGGAAGTGTTAGCCCGTGGCGCACCGGCGGATTGTTTGCCGTTGATCGTGACGGAACGGCTGCGCGAAGGCTGGCACTACCGCTAGGTGACGGCGGTTCTATCATCGTTCGCCCTCGCTACACGCGGGTGGCCCAGACGCTCAACGACGGCTCGGACGACGTGATTGTTGCGAGTAACGAGCGTAGTTTTGATAGCAGCGATGTTTACCGGATGAACACGCGAACCGCGCGTAAAACGCTGCTCAGTTTTGACAATCCGGGCGATGTCCAGTCATGGACGCTTGATCGCGACGGGCAGCCGCGCGCCGCGATATCAGTCAAAGCGACGACGACCCGAACGTTCTATCGCCGTGACGAAAAATCTCCGTGGTTGAAATGGTTTGAAGG
>JAYWAQ010000165.1:0-2248 GCA_043782305.1 Burkholderiales bacterium | reverse complement strand
GCAATCGGCAGCAAGTCAACCAACCGATCAACCAGCGAAAGCAATGGCTTGCTCTGCTTGGCAAAGCGCTTGGCCAATTCTTTGATGCGAGCGGATTCGAAGCCCTGGTTGTAGACAAATATCGGCGCACTCGATGTTTCCGCGTCACAGGCGACCAACAATGCGGCGACAAAGTCTGCGGACGGATCACTACTGTCGATGTGCGGAAATTCGCGATGCTGCAAGGTGCCGGTGCGGCTCAGTCGATGGCAGGAAAACTGGAAAGGAACCTGTTGAAACGGACGCGTGCCTGCCCAGAGCGGCACCGCCGGACTGATGGTTTCAAAGTCAAGAAAATAGGCGGGCAGTTTGTGTGGCTTCAACGCTGCGGCGGCACCTTTAGCGTCGAAGTAAGTTTTGCCGCTCAGGCTTGCCGACTTCACGCGCTGCTGCAAAACGGTGAGCAATTCGTCGGGCACCTGCTCAAGTTCAATGATCTCGGGATTCGATAGGTGCGTCTTTAGAGCTTTCGTTTGTACCGTGGGCAACCACGACACTGGGCGCGTGGCCTGTGGTTCCTGCGCGCTGCAATGGTCAATGAATCCGCAGGGAAACGGGTCGTTGCAATGTGCGCCCGTGCGAATGTTGGGCTCGGTGCGTTTGCGCGCCGTGGCTTGAGCCTCCGCGATCCAGCCCGCCACTTCATCAGTGCGCTTCGCGACCTCGGCTGTCACGTCTGTTTCAACCAGCATTCCGTTGTAGTCACCGCCACCGGGATAAACCCACGACGAGTCGATATGCGCCAGCGCTGACGCTTTCAGCTTTACGCCTGATTGCGTGGCAACGAAGTATTGAATCGCAGCGTCGTCGCGGTGATAGTCCTTCACCGACGTTGACGATTTGACCTCAATCACCTTCCATGCCGCACGACCCAGTGGTTGCATGACGTCAGCAAAGGCAAGCGCACCACCCGCAGTGAAAAGCGCTTCAAAGAACGGTGCTTTGCCGTGTAACAGTTCGGCGGTGCGTGCAGCCGCGACGTCGTAGCCATCCGCTTGTGCGTCGAGCACGACCCGCTCAGGACGCGGATCGTAGAGCGCCTGTGCGACCGCACCAACGCTGTGACCGGTGGCAAAGCTGGCCACGGTCTGCGCACTGTATTCCGGCTGCACGTTGGGCTGAAGCTCCAGCCAAAGGCGTTTCGGGCACTGACGGTGAGCGAGAATTTTGGATTTGGACAGCGAGCGCATCGGTGCATCTCTTCAGGTTGATTCGATATCACCATGTTAGCTACGCCTGCGACAATATGTGTCGCAGTGAACAATACACATTTAACTTTTTTTGGGGGTGGCGTTCTCCGGTGCCCGAGGTCTTTCTTTTCGAGGAGAACGCTCCTAGGCAATCGGTCCTGCACTACGTCACGCTTTCAGGGGAAGACTACGCTGCGTCGAGCGATCAGCGCGCGCCAGGGAGGCTCAACCGTACGGATTCGCACAAGACGGCGTGTTCGTCAGGTTTGGTACCAATTGCTATTTCATTCGTGAGACTGGTGGGTTCGGTGCTGTGCGTTACCGCAGGCAAGCGACTGTGAATGAGGAGAACGAGCGCAATCTGGCCAGAGTAGTAACCATGATCCGGGCGCAATCCCTGCAAAGTTAAGTAGCATCCGCTTGATAATTTGAATCGATAGATGGGACGTATGCCGCTGCAAAATAGGGTCGATCCGTGGGGACAATTTCATGCAGTCACCGCGCACGGTGCGCTGATGGGAAATCGGGGCATTCTGCATGACGAACAACAAAAAATCGTCGCTCCGTGGCGTGGGAAAGCGTGGATAACTTGCAAATTGCATGTTGATGGTATTCGGCGAACAGTGTTCGGCGCCGGCACTTATTCCGAACTTTTTTTCATGGATGAAGCTACGGCATTTGCCGCTGGGCACCGTCCTTGCGCACAGTGCCGTCGAGATCGATTCAAGGAGTTCAAGGCCGCCTGGATTTCGGCAAATCGCAATTCGCTTCTCACGCCAAAACCGACCATCGCAGAGATCGACAATGTCATCCATGCCGAACGCGCTGCAAACGGCGGAGTCAAGATAACGTACGAAGCACTCATCAATGACTTGCCTGACGGAACGCTCGTAGATGTCGGTGGTGTTGCATTGCTGGTGTGGCACGGCGAGTTGCTACCGTGGACATTTGACGGATACGGCCCAGCAGTACCGACATTACCTTTGTCTATCAGCGTTCGGGTACTGACGCCGGCATCA
>JAYWAQ010000164.1:0-2255 GCA_043782305.1 Burkholderiales bacterium | reverse complement strand
ACCATCACCCACTCATCAGCTTCGCGCCCGGTTGAATTACCTGCCTGAACGGTGCTATAATTTAAGGCTTCCTGTGATGATTTGACCTGTCAAAACGTCCCAAGAAAAAAGTGTAGGGGAGTCGCCAAGTGGTAAGGCACCGGATTTTGATTCCGGTATACGTAGGTTCGATCCCTTCCTCCCCTGCCACACACACATATCAAAGCGGTCTTAGAGCTTCACTCCAAGGCCGCTTTTTTTTCGATAGTCCGCAAACGATAGTTTCGAGCCCGCCATGAGTTTCCATGACATGATGGTCTTTACCGGCAACGCGAATGCCAAGCTCGCGCATTCGGTGGTTGAGCACCTGAGTTTGCGGCTCGGTAAAGCGCAGGTCAGCAAGTTCTCTGACGGTGAAGTGAACGTCGAAATTCTTGAAAACGTTCGCGGCAAGGACGTCTTCGTGTTGCAGTCCACGTGCGCGCCAACGAACGACAATTTGATGGAACTGGTGATCATGGTTGACGCGCTCAAACGTGCGTCAGCCGGGCGGATTACTGCCGCCATGCCGTATTTCGGCTATGCGCGTCAGGATCGTCGTCCACGTTCGGCGCGGGTGGCGATTTCGGCGAAAGTCGTGGCCGACATGCTCTCGGCGGTGGGCGTGGATCGTGTGCTGACAATGGATTTGCATGCGGATCAGATTCAGGGCTTTTTCAATATTCCCGTTGACAATATTTACGCGACGCCGATTTTGCTCGCGGATATCTGGAAGCAGAAATACGAAAACCTCCTGGTCGTGTCGCCGGACGTCGGTGGCGTCGTTCGCGCGCGCGCGGTCGCAAAACGTCTCGATACTGATCTCGCGATCATCGACAAGCGTCGCCCCAAAGCGAACGTGTCGGAGGTCATGAACATCATTGGTGATGTGGCGGGTCGTACCTGCCTCATCATGGACGACATCGTCGATACCGCGAATACGCTGTGCAAGGGCGCGCAGGCCTTGAAGGATAACGGTGCGGTGAAAGTCATCGCGTATTGCACGCACGCCGTACTGTCGGGCGAGGCGGTCAATCGTATTTCCGGTGACGCCATCGATTCCTTGGTGGTCACCGACACCATTCCGTTGTCAAAAGAGGCGCAGGCGCTCGGCAAAATCCGCCAGATTTCCAGCGCGCAGCTGATCGCCGAGACGATGCAACGTATTAGTAATGAGGACAGCGTTTCGTCCTTGTTTACCGAGTAGCTTTACTCAAGAATTTTTCTCGCTCGCAATGAAGCAAGTGAGCTTTTGACGACACACTGGTCGCGGTGTCTCGACAAAACCATTAACCAAACTGGAGTTACAGAAATGGCAACCGAATTCACCGCCTTCTCGCGGTCAGCGCTGGGCAGTAGTGCGAGCCGCCGCCTGCGTCTTACGGCCAAAGTGCCGGGCATCGTCTACGGCGGTACCGATAAACCTGAAATGATCGAACTCGATCACAACGCCCTGTGGTACGCCCTCAAAAAAGAGGACTTCCACAGCTCAATCCTGACCATGACGGTCGATAGCGCCAAGAGCCAGGTTCTCCTGCGCGACGTGCAATACCACCCGTTCAAGCAGCTGATCCAGCACATCGATTTTCAGCGCGTCGACGCAGCGAAGAAAATCCACATGAAGGTGCCGGTTCACTTCGTGAATCAGGACATCTCGCCTGCGGTGAAACTCTCCGCTGCGGTGGTTAACCACGTCCTCTCCGACGTCGAAATTTCGTGCCTGCCGAAAGACTTGCCGAAATTCATCGAGGTTGATCTGCAAAATCTCGTCGCCGGTTCGTCAATTCACGCCTCTGACGTGAAACTGCCTGACGGCGTGACGCTCGTGTTCCATGGCCGTAACAAAGATGCAGTGTTTGCCACCGCGTCGACGGTCAAGGAAGACGCCGCTGCTGCCGCTGAAGGCGCACCCGTGGCCGCTGAAGTTGCAGCGTCCAAGCAGAAGGCTCCGGCCGCTCCTGCTGCGGTGCCAAACAAAGAAGGCGCAAACAAGGACAAGGACCTCAAGAAGAAAAAATAATCTTCTACGGTTCGAAAGAGGCCCGCGTTTGCGGGCCTTTTTTATTGGGATTGCGGGACTCAGCTTTTTCGCTAAATCCAATCTGATCGAGGGCTAGCCGCACAATACGATGCAAGTCGATAAGTAGCTTAATCGCCAATTAGCCCATGTATAACCATCGCTTCAATGAAAAGCTGTTAACCAGCGTTTACACTGTAGAACCGCTATTTCACCCGCA
>JAYWAQ010000163.1:0-2258 GCA_043782305.1 Burkholderiales bacterium | reverse complement strand
CGCGATATGCGTCTGATGCGCCGCCAATACGCTCACGCTGAAGTGCGTAGCGTCGACAAAAATTCGGTGCAATCCGGAATTGACGCGAAGACTCCATTGAACAAGCGGCGGATCGAGCGATACGGAACCGAACGAATTCGCTGTCATGCCGACGGGTGCACCCTGCTCGTCAAGCGCTGTGATTACGGTGACGCCTGTCGCAAAGCTTGCGAACGCATGGCGCAGGGTGTCGGGGGCATGGGGGTCAATGTCAGCGAGAGCAGACTTGGTGTGAGGCATGAAATTTCAACCGGGAGCCAATGATTTGTTTAATACACTTGGCACCACGCCAACAACTTATCTCCATCTCCGAGGCGCAATTATGAAGCTTTCTTTCCCCTTACTCGCGACGGTGTCACTTTTAGCGGCAACGATGCTCGCGCCCGCTCAGGCGCAAATCAAAATCGGTGCGATGGTGTCGGCCACCGGCCCGACCTCCGCGATTGGCATTCCGCAGCGGAATTCCGTTGCGCTGTTGCCCACGACCGTCGGCGGCATGACCATCGAATACATCACGCTGGACGATGGTGGTGACACTACGCGCGCCGTGCAAAACGCGAAGCAGCTTATCCAGCAACACAATGTCGACGCCATCATCGGTCCGTCGACCACGCCGAATGCGCTTGCGATTTTGTCGATCATTGCTGAGGCGAAGGTGCCACTGGTGAGCACCGTCGGCAGTCAGGCCGTCGTCGAGCCGCAGGACGCCACCAAGCGCTGGGCCTTTAAAACGACCCAGAACGATGATTTGATCGCGGAAGCACTCGTTGCCCACATGGCGCGCGCAAAGGTCAAGCGGCTCGCTTACGTAGGCTTTAACGACCCGTTTGGCGAAGGCTTCCTGAAAATCCTGCCGGGACTGCTCGCAAAGTACAAGATCGAGCTGGTCGCGACTGAAAAATATTCGCGCACGGATCAGTCGGTGACCGGTCAATCGCTCAAGATCATCGCGGCGAAACCCGATGCCGTATTCGTCGCAGCCGTCGGCGGGCCAGCCGTGCTGCCGCAAGCCACGCTACGTGACCAGGGTTTCAAGGGCACGATTTATCAGACGCACGCGATTGCCACCCAGGATTTCATCAAGATCGGTGGGGCCAAGGTTGAAGGCACCGTATTAGCGGCTGGCGGCATGCTGGTGTTCGACGAGATGGCCGACGCCAACCCGGTCAAGAGCGTCGCAGCGCGCTTTATCAAGGCGTACGAAAAGATTTACGGCTCGCGCCCGGCCACGTTTGGCGCGAACACCTACGACTCGGGCATCCTGTTGCAATACGCTATACCAGATGCGCTCAAAAAGGGTAAGCCGGGCACCGAGGCGTTCCGCTCCGCGCTGCGCGATTCGCTAGAAACACAGAAAGACATCGTCGGCTGTCAGGGCGTATTCAATATCACGCCCACGAACCACAACGGCCTCGACAAGCGCGCTCGTGATGTCATCACGATCAAGGACGGCAAATTCCGTTTGCTGGGCGATACGAAAGCCGCACTCTAGAGACGCCCCGATTTCTTCGATGTGCCATCCTGAGCGGCAGCAAAGGATAAGGTGGCATGCAATGATTTCAGTGACTTGCAACCATCCTCGCGTGCGAACTGATCCTTCGCAAAGCTCAGGATGACATTAATCTGTGTTTCCCTGGCGACCAACGCTCCCGCTAAATTGAAGTACTAGAAAGCAACTTATGCAATACCGCCGCCTCGGCAAAACCAACCTCCGTGTCTCCGCTTTGTGCCTCGGCACCATGATGTTTGGCGACCAGACCGACTCGATGGAATCGATGCGTATCGTCGACCATGCGCGTGCACAGGGCGTGAATTTCATCGACACCGCTGATGTGTATTCGCTCGGCAAGAGTGAAGAAATCACCGGCACCGCCATTCGTGGTGACCGCGATCACTGGATTCTTGCGACCAAAATCGGCAACAAGATGACGCCTGACAGCGCGCTGCCGAACCATGAGCGCTACTCGCGCAAATGGGTGATGCAGGAGTGTGACGCGTCGCTCAAGCGTCTCGGCACCGACTACATCGACATCTATTACATGCATCGTGATTTTGAAGAGGATGCGGTGGACGAAGCCGTCGGCGCGCTGGGCGACCTGATTCGCGCAGGCAAGATTCGCTATTTCGGCGTATCAAATTTTCGTGCGTGGCGCATCTCGGAAGTCATCGCAGAATGCAAGCGTCAAGGCGTGCCCCTGCCCGCGATTTGTCAGCCTTAT
>JAYWAQ010000162.1:0-17176 GCA_043782305.1 Burkholderiales bacterium | reverse complement strand
AGGCTAGCAAAACGAAGTAACCGTCACTCGACGCCATCGCTGACGTCATTCGGCGCCGCCGGGAATCCAGAATGGTCGAAAGCACAGCCAATTCACTCAGTGCTGCGATAGCCAACTTTCTGGATACCCGCCCGCGGCGGGTGTGACGACAATTTTTGTTGGCGTTGAATATGATTTCCGCTCCCTCCGCCGACCGCTGGCTCCCGAAGCTGGTCCTGTCGCCCACGCTCGCGGCGAGCCTTGTGTTCGTCTATGGCTTCATCCTGGTCACGATTGCGCTGTCATTCACCGAATCGCGATTGCTGCCGAACTGGGAATGGGCGGGCGTGGAGCGCTACGCAGAATTGTTCGACAACGAACGGTTTTGGGTCAGCGCGAAAAATCTGGTGATTTTTGGATCGCTTTTTATCGGTATCAGCCTGGTTGTTGGCTTGGTGATGGCGATTTTGCTTGATCAAAAAATTCGTGGCGAAGGCTTTTTGCGCGCTATTTATTTGTATCCGATGGCGTTGTCCTTCATCGTGACTGGCAATGCGTGGAAGTGGTTGCTGAACCCCGGTCTGGGCCTTGAGCGCATTGTGCAGCAATGGGGCTGGACTGGTTTCACGTTTGACTGGCTGGTGAATCCCGACAGGGCGATTTACACGGTCGTGATCGCTGGTGTGTGGCAGAGCTCGGGCTTCGCGATGGCGCTTTTTCTCGCTGGGTTGCGCGGCGTTGACAGCGAGATCATCAAGGCGGCGCAAGTGGACGGTGCGTCGTTGCCAACGATTTACCGGCGCATCATCATCCCGAGTTTACGCCCCGTGTTTTTCTCGGTCACACTGATCCTTGCGCATATCGCAATCAAGAGCTTTGATCTGGTGATGGCGTTGACCGGCGGTGGGCCGGGAACGTCGTCCGATGTGCCAGCGATCTTTATGTATCAGTTCTCGTTTACGCGCGGGCAGTTGGGTGTGGGAGCGGCGAGCGCGGTGATGATGCTGATGACGATTGTCGCTGTGATGGTGCCGTTGATGTATGCGGAAGCTCGTAGTGGGAGGGATCGATGAGCCCGATCTGGCTCTCTCCCCTTGTGGGAGAGGGGGCTGGTGGATGGCACATCCATCGTCGCTTGACTTTCGATACAGGTGCTCTCCCTCCGCGGAGAAGGGGCAGAATCCTACGCTTAACGTAGCGCTGCCAACCCGTGTTTGAAGCGCTCAAACCCGTCATCCAGTCGCGGTATCTCGCTGGCAAAACATCAGCGCAGAAAGCCTTCGCTCGCGTTGCCGAAGCCAGCGCCCGGCGCTATACCGAAACCAAAATCAGTCACCGGCCGTTTGCAGAACGCAAGCGAATCGGTGATGCCGTCGCCTTTGAAGAACGCATACATCGCGCCCAGTGGTGGCGGCGCGTGGACACCGGGCAACGCGTTGAGCGCAGCGCACAGGTGATCGCGGGCGGCACCAAAGCGCGTTTGCGTACGCGCGATGACTGCGTCGCCGTGGGTGATCGCCGCGTTACCTGCGTGCTCGATGAACACTAGCGAGCAGGACGTGTTGTATCCGATGACTTTGCCCAGTTGTTCGATGAACGGCGCCGGAGCGACGAGCCAACCCAAACGCCAGCCGGTCATCAGCCACGATTTGGAAAACGTGTTCGCGCTGACCAGCCGATCACTGGCGTCGCTGATGTCGAAGAATGACGCCACGTCGCGAATGAGCTGCGGCGCCACTTCGTCTGGCTCACCGAACCAGAAGGCGAGCACATTGGCGCGACCGATGCCGGCGTTGGCGACTTCACGAATTTTTGAGGCGCGCAGACGGACGATGGCGTCGCGCGGCAGGAGAGAGGGATTGAGCGACATCCAATGATTAGCGCCGCATCGACCGCACCCGAAATGGCGGCCCTTCACGCAGCCGACGGCGAGCCGACAAGCACCGCACTCGCCCCCGTCCGCTACGGCGTAAGGCTCAGCAGGTATGCCTCCAGTTGTAGCGAGGTTGTGCGGGTCGCACCGAATCCAATCGCGCCCTGCGTCAGCGCTGCGCCGCGCAGGCCCAGCAGATAGCGAATGATCAGCAAGCCGTCGGTCAGCGCATCGGCGTGGCCATTGCCATCAATGTCGAGCAGCGGCAGCACATCGGTCTGATAAGTCCCGACCACGACCGGATCGAAGCGTTGCGGGCTTACGCCAAGTGCGCCGTTGGTGACCGCCGTTCCGGTCAGACCGAACAGGTGGCGGGCGGCCATCAGGCCATCAAACTGCGGTTCATAGCTGCCATTCTTGTCGACGTCCAGGATGCGGGTGCCGATGCTTGACGGTGCAAAGGTCGCCGATACTGACGTTGACGTGCTGATGTTCAGCGAGCACAACCCCGTGCCCGTACACGCCCCCAGCCAGCCGGTGAAGACCGATCCGGCATTTGCCGTCGCAGTGAGCACGAGCTGGGTGCCGTTGGCGTAGGTGTGCGCGCAGGTCGCCCCGCAGTTGATCACGCTGTCGTCGCTCACAACCTGTCCGCCGCCGCTGCCTGCCAGGGTGACCGCGACCGTGCTCTGCTGACTCACGGCGACAACGTCGTGCGTCTTGGCGATGGAAACGCTTGACGCGAAGTTTGCGTCGCCGCCATAGGTGGCCACCAGCGTTCGCGTGCCAATGGTCGTGGGCGTCCAGTTACAGGACAAGCTCGGCAATGTGATGCTGCAACCGTCGATGCCGTCGCTGATGGCGATGCTTCCGGTCGGCGTGCCGGAGCCACCTGCAGCGGCAGCGACGGTCGCGCTGACAGCGACGGCGGTGGCGACCACCGAGGGATGGGGATTGTCGGAAACGACCAGGGTGACGGTGGCGGCTTTGTTGACCTGATGAGCAGTGGTAGCCGACACGCTCGACGCGAAATTGCCATCACCGTTATAAGTCGCGATCAGCGCCTTGCCGCCAGCAGTCGTGCTCGTCACCGCACAGCTGGTGGCGGGCAAGGTGCCGCTGCAACTGTCAATGCCATCGCTCACGGTAACGCTACCGGAAGGCGCGCCCACTCCCGGTGCGGTGACGGTGACGCTATAGGTGACTGTGTAGGCTTGCCCGGTGACGGTCGGATCCGGCGTACCAGACACGATGACGGTGCTGGTCGCTGCTTTGTTGACCAGATGCGCTGCGGTTGCCGACACGCTGCCGTTAAAGCTGGCGTCGCCGTTATAGGTGGCAGTCAGCGGCTTGGCACCTGATGCCGTGCTGGTGAGCGCGCAACTGGTCGCAGGCAATATGCCGCTGCAACTGGCGCTGCCGTCGCTTACGGTGACGGTGCCGCCAGGTGTGCCGGTTCCCGGTGCGGTGACGCTGACGCTATAAGTGACGGTATAAGGCTGCCCGACCACCGATGGATCAGGGGTGTCGGAGGCAATCGCCGTGGTGGTGTCTGGCTTGTTGACCTGATGCGCGGCGGCGGCGGAGAGGCTCGCCGTGAAATTGCCGTCGCCGTTGTAAGTAGCGGTGAGCGATTTTGCGCCGAGGGTGGTGCTGGTGAGCAGGCAACTGGTCGCCGGAAGCGTGCCGATGCAGGTCGCCGTCCCGTCACTCACCGTGACCGTGCCGCTCGGTGTACCGGCACCGGGTGCGGTCACACTCACGCTGTAGCTGACCGTGTAGCCTTGGCCAGGCACGGTCGGATCAGGCGAGTCGGACACGATCACAGTTGCGGTTGCGGCCTTGTTCACTAGGTGTGCCGCCGTCGCCGAAACGCTGCTCAGGAAGTTCGCACTGCCGTTGTAGGTGGCGCTAAGTGACTTGGCACCCACCGCGACACTGGTCAGCACGCAACTGGTCGCGGGCAGGGTGCCCACGCAGGAGCCGCTGCCATCGCTTACCGTCACCGTACCCGTGGGTGTACCGGCACCGGGCGCTGACACAGTGACCGCGTAGGTGACGGTGTAGGGCTGGCCGACGACGGAGGGATTAGCCGAATCCGACACGATGGCGGTGCTGGTTGCCGCCTTGCTGACGGTGATGTTGGCGGTTGCCGGCGTTGAGTTGGTGCCGGTCTCGGTCGAGGTTACGGAGGCGATGGTGTTGGTCCACGCTGCGGCCTGCGCCTGCGCGCCATTGACAGTCACCACTATCGAGCAATTGCCGCCCGCAGCGAGCGTGCCGCCGGTGAGCGTGATCACATTCGCGTTCACCGCTGCCGTGCCGCCGCACCCCGACCCCGAGGAGTTTGCCGCCGTGATCCCACTAGGCAGCGCATCGGTAAAGGTAACGCCGGACAGCGCAGTCCCAGCGTTCGGGTTGGTGACCGTGATGGTAAGAATGGAGGGTTGCCCCACCACAATCGGAGAAGTGCCGAACGCCTTGGCAATGGTCGGAGGAGTGAGCGCGGCGCCAACGGTGTCGGTGTCGGTGGCCGAGTTGTTGCCCGGCACGGGATCGGTGAACCCGGCGGGCACCGCCACGCTCGCAGTGTTGCTTAGCGAGCCCGATGCCGATGGCGACACGGTGCCGCTAACTGTGAAGGTTGCGGTGCCACTCTTCATCAGGTTCACCGCTGAGGTACTGATGTTGCCCGAGCCGGACGCAGGGCAGGCGTTGCCGGCGCTTGCTACGCAGGTCCAGGTGACGCCTGTGATGGTTGCCGGAAGCGTGTCGGTCACCGTCGCGCCGGTAACCGCAAACGGCCCGTTGTTGGTAACCACGAGGGTGTAGCTGATTGGCGCACCGGGTGTGGCCGTCAACGAACCATCGGTCTTGCTGATGGTCAGATCGGCCGTGCGGTTGTTTGCCGTGCAGGTCGGGAATTTGAATGCGCCGATGCGGGTGTTCCAAAGCGGTGGCGAATTAGCCCCGTTGGCCACCGAGCTGAAATACTGGTTGGTCAGCCAGAAGGTGCAGTCATCGACCGGATCAGCGCTCATCGCCGAGTAGTCACCCCAGCGATCACAGGCACCACCGCAGCTCCCCGTTTGCGAGCCGCTGCCAGCAATGAGGAAGGTCTCGGTCTGTGGCAGGGTGTTGGCGGCGTCCCCGACCAACCGACCGGAGTAGGCGATGCTCGGGAAATTTGTACCTGTTGCACCCGAGGTCGAGTAACCCAATGCCATGTTGCCCTGGCCATCGACCGCGAGGCTCGGTATCCAGCGGTAAAGCACACTGTCGGGTGAATATTTTTGCTGCTGCAACGGTGTTGTCGAAATCGTGCCGCCCGTGACGTTGATTTGCGCCCACTGGATGCCGGTCACGCCCGTCGCCGAGGTCCGGAACGTATGGGCAACCCACAACGACTCCTGAGCACCAAGCTTTCGGTACTGCACCTTTTGCATCACGCGGTCGTCAATGACGTCAAGCGTGTTAGTAGTGCCAGGTTGTTGCGCGATGGCACCGGCACCGAAGGTATACGTGGTCTGCGACACGTTGGTCGCCGCGCCGAGCGTGCCACCGGCACCGCAGTTCGCTCCGGCGGTGAACTTCCTGACCTCGAAGGCAAAGGCAGTCTGCGATTCCGAAACAAAGTAATTCGGCGTTCCTGCAGGAACGGAGCCACCCGACTGGCCACCGAGATGGCTCGGCACCATCGAAAACGGATCGCTGGTGTTGGCGATGAAGCCGATAGAGGAGGTCAAAGTCAAACCGGCATACATGTCGGCGCGGCTGAAGGAGGCGAACAGCGTTCCGGCAAAGGCACCGGCACCGGTGAATTCATTCGCGCTCATGTACAGGCAGTCGGTCCAGATACCGAATTTGCCGTAGTCATCAAGCCACGGGTGTGCAGCATCATCGACGCGCACCGCATAGCGCCACCAACCCCCGGCCACCGGATCAGCCGTTTTCGATGCCGCGATGCATTGAAAATAGGGCGCAACCGTGTTGGCCCCGGAGAAGCCAAAAGCGAAATGGGTGAGGATCCAGCGATCAGCGAGAGCGTCGTAAAGCACCACCGGATCGCCCTCGGACTGACCATTGCAGATTGAGCTGTCACCAGCCCAGAGCTGATTTTCGGTAAACGCTGCCAGCCGGGTGCCAGTCTTGTTGAAGATGCCATAGGCTGAATTGACCGCCTGGATATAGTGATTGGGACCGACCTCACCATTGGTGTCGGGCGGGGTACCGGCACCGCACTGCCCACCGGTGCAGGCGTCCGTGCGATCAATGCCCTCAAAATTCTGGGTCGTAGCGGGCATCGCGACTTTGGGCCCGTCAATCACCTTTGCAGCCTGGGCCTCCGCCGAGCCGGGCAGCTCCACCTTCGGAACTACGGGCGGTCGCAGCAGCGGGCGATACCGCCGTTCCGTCGATGGCCCGACGCCAGCGGGCAGGCTCGGCAGTTTGCTGAGATCGCCGTTGAACTCGGTCGGCGCGACCTGGGGCAGCGCAGTGGTCACCGTGTCGCCAGCGGCGCTGTGTGCGGTCACCGAAGCGGTTAGCGCCAGGATGCAAGCAACGAGCCAACGAGCGCCGCGATGCGATACGGTGATGGCCCGCGCTGCAGCGCGCACTGATCGCATCAAGGATTGCATGGCACAGGAGCACGCAACGAAAAATATTCCAGAATTCACTTGCATCAATGCCTCATTCGTTCATCGGAACTGCGCCAACCGTACCCATTGAGCCCGGTTGCTATCACGACGAAGTGCATACTAATCGAAGCGACGGGTAGATTCAACGCTGATGGTCGACCAAAACGCTCCTTCTTGCGAGTCGGGCAGCCAACAGGAAACCATTGACCGCACGTGCGTTGGCTACCAAGAGTTGTCAGAGACGCTCAAACACCGCCGCGATGCCCTGACCGCCGCCGATGCACATGGTGACCAACGCGTAACGGCCACCGGTGCGATGCAGCTCGTAAATCGCCTTGGTCGCCAGGAACGCGCCCGAGCAGCCGATGGGATGACCCAGCGCGATCGCTCCGCCGTTCGGGTTGACCTTTTTCAGGTCGAACTCGAGGCCGCGCGCCACCGCGATTGCCTGCGCGGCGAACGCTTCGTTACTCTCGATCACGTCCATCTGATCGAGCGTGACGCCGCCCTTTTTCAGCGCCAGTTTGGTCGCCGGAATCGGGCCTTCGCCCATGATCTCGTTGGGCACGCCGGCCACTGCGTACGACACCAGCCGCGCCATCGGCTTGTGACCGGCCGCTGCCGCCGTGGCTGCATCAGCGAGCACGAAGAACGCCGCGCCGTCATTGATGCCGGAGGCATTGCCCGCAGTCACCGAGCCGCCGTCCTTCTTGAATGCCGGCTTCATCTTGGCCAGCGTCTCCATCGTGGTGCCGACCTTGACGTGCTCGTCGGTATCGAAAACCACTTCGCCCTTCTTGGTCTGTTTGATGATGGGCACGATTTGCGACTTGAAACGCCCCTCGGCAATGGCCGCCGCAGCCTTGCGATGCGACTCCACCGCGAGCGCGTCCTGCTCCTCGCGCGTGATGCCCCATTTGGTGACCAGATTCTCGGCGGTGATGCCCATGTGGCCGACGCCGAACGGGTCAGTCAGCGTCGCGACCATCATATCGATCAACTTGGTGTCGCCCATGCGTGCGCCGCTCCGCATCGCGGCGGACAAATAGCCGCCACGGCTCATCACTTCCACACCGCCGCCGACGCCGTAATCGCAGTCGCCGAGCAGAATGTTCTGCGCCGTGGTCACGATGGCCTGCAGGCCCGACGAGCACAGGCGGTTGACCGACATCGCAACCGAGTCCATCGGCAACCCGGCCTGGATGGCCGCCACCCGCGCCACGTAAGGAAAACGGCTTTCGGTGGGAATGGTGTTGCCCACGGTCACATAGTTGATCGACTTCGGATCGACGCCGGAGCGCTTGACCGCTTCTTTCATCACGGTGCCAGCCAACTCGGCGGGTTCGATGTCAGCGAGCGAGCCGCCAAAAGTGCCGATTGCCGACCGGGCCGCGCCCAGAACCACTACATCACGTTGAGTCATTATTTATCTCCTTGAGGTTAGGTTGCCAACAGATGGAATGTGAAGCCATCGGGCCTGCCACTACTATACGTCAGTGCCAAGCCGTGCGTTGTCACCCGGAATACGCTTCGTTCCTTCCGGGCTACGAGTGTCAGCTTTTTCTTCAATGCCTTATTTTATATGGGCTTAACGCCTATAAAGTGCATAAGTCGATAATGGCGGCATTTCGGCTTTAGCCCATTATTAATAAGGCTTTAAAAGAAAAGCTGATAGCGAAAAAGCCCGCACGAACGCAGGACGTTCGTATCAATTTGAGGTGCGATAGGATGCAACCTACGGACCACGATTCCCGGACGCGCCGCGCGTCGAAGGGCCATGTTCGTTTGCGGGAATGACGGCGGGTGGGCGTATTGGCGACATGTTCGATTGCCGCCTCGCCGCTTCGTAAAATCAATCAATGTCCGCCCTGTCTTTCGTCCATCTTCGCCTGCGCGCCCAACTCTCAATTGTGGACTCGATGGGCGACACCGTGGCGCTCGTGGCCAACAACGATCAGGCGGCACTCGCCATTACCCTTCTCAGCAATTTGTTTGGCTTCGTCAAGTCTTACAAGACTGCGCGCGCGAAGGGGATCAAGCCTGTCTGCGGCGTGGACGCGTGGATTAAAGCGATTGATCCTGCGCGTGAGCCGGCGCGGCCGATTTTTCTGGCGAAATCGCATGCCGGTTGCTTAAAACTTTGCCAATGGTTGACCCGCGCGTTTCGTGACAACCAGCAGCGATGTCGAGCGCTGATCAAGCGTGAATGGATCGCGGACGCGGCTGCAACTGAAGGCGTGGCGAAGGTTTTCTACGCTGGTGTTTTGCCAGCGAATTACCGAGGCTGGATGACGGGGTTGAGCGCTTCAAACGCGGGTCGGCAGCGCTGCGTTAGGCGTAGGGTTCTGTCCCCTCAAAGGAGCGGGGACTGGTTGGATAGGTTGTCGCTATGAATCGTGTTTCACGTTTTTTCTTGTATTTCACGTTGATTCTCGCGGCGCTTTATGCGTTAGCGCCGATGTGGATCATGCTTTCAACGTCACTGAAAACACTCGATGAAATTCGCGAAGGTAGTTTGATTGCCGCGCCGCATGCGCCGACGATTGAGCCGTGGCTGAAGGCGTGGGGAACGGCGTGTAGCGGTGTTCGTTGCGAAGGTTTGAAGCCGTTTTTTCTGAACTCGTTGCTGATGACGATTCCGGCTGTCTTGATTTCAACGCTCGTCGGAGCGTTGAACGGCTATGCGCTAACGCACTGGCGTTTTCGTGGCTCAGATTTCCTGTTCACCGCTTTGCTGGTAGGTTGTTTCATTCCGTTTCAGGTCGTGCTGCTACCGATGGCGCGGTTGCTTGGCGCGGTGGGTATTTCCGATTCGGTGTTCGGCCTGATATTTGTTCATGTGGTTTACGGGCTCGCGTTCACGACGCTATTTTTCCGCAACTATTACATCGGTGTGCCCGGTGAACTGGTGAAAGCGGCACGCGTCGACGGCGCGGGTTTCTTTACGATTTTTCAGCGCATTTTGCTGCCAATCAGCGGGCCGATTTTCATGGTCTGTGTGATCTGGCAGTTCACGCAAATCTGGAATGATTTTTTGTTTGGCGTGGTGTTTGCGGGATCGGATTCGCAGCCGGTGACCGTCGCGCTGAACAATCTGGTGCGCACGTCGACTGGCGTCAAGGAATACAACGTCGATATGGCCGCAGCCATCATTGCCGCGCTGCCTACGCTGTTGGTTTATATCGTCGCTGGCAAGTATTTCGTGCGCGGGCTGACAGCCGGTGCGGTCAAAGGTTAGGTGGCACGCTCATGGCAAGTCTCGGTATTCACAATATCCGCAAGGTCTACCCGAACGGCGTTGAGGTGCTCAAGGGGATCAATCTTGACATCGCGGACGGCGAGTTTCTGATTCTGGTTGGTGGTTCCGGTTGTGGCAAAAGTACATTGCTCAACATGATTGCTGGCCTTGAAATCGTGACCGAAGGCGAGATCAGTATTGGCGGCAAACGCGTCAACGATCTGCCGCCCAAAGATCGCGATATTGCGATGGTGTTTCAGAGCTATGCGCTGTATCCGTCGATGAGCGTGCGCCAAAACATTGCCTTCGGTTTGTCGCTGCGCAAAGTGCCGAAAGCGGAGCAGGAGGCAACGATTGCGCGTGTCGCAAAGCTTTTGCAGATCGAGCCCCTGCTGGATCGCAAACCCGCGCAGCTCTCGGGCGGGCAGCGTCAGCGCGTCGCCATGGGAAGGGCACTTGCGCGCGAGCCGCAAATCTTTCTGTTCGACGAGCCGCTGTCCAACCTGGACGCCAAGTTGCGCGTTGAAATGCGCAGTGAGATCAAGTTGCTACACAAGCGCCTTGGCATTACGACCGTTTACGTCACACACGACCAGATCGAGGCGATGACGCTTGGGGACAAAATCGCGGTCATGAAAGACGGCGTAGTGCAGCATTTCGGCACGCCAGATGAGATCTATAGCCGTCCGGTCAACACGTTCGTAGCGGGCTTCATGGGCTCACCGCCGATGAACTTGATTCCAGCAACACTCTCGACCCATGACGGCAATCTGTGCGCAGAAGTCACCGTTGGCCCCACGGCTGCGAAGCGCGTGCAGCTGTCGCTCCAAGGCTTCGATATGTCAGCGCTCGACGGAGTGATGGCAACCGATTCGTCGGTGTTGTTGGGTCTGCGGCCTGAGCACCTGACCGACACCGGGCGCAGCAAGGGCGCGACGGCGAACCTTACCGTGCCCGTTGATCTCGCAGAACCGACCGGCGCGGACACGCTTATTTTCATCACGCTCGGCGGTGTGCGCTGCATTGCGCGGCTGCACCCTGCCGCGGTGGCTGGCCGCGAGGAGGTTGAACTAGTCGTCGACACGAGCGCCGCGGTGCTCTTTGACCCGACCACTCAGCAAGCCATTGCGTTCGCTTCCAGCTGATCCAACACTTGTTTTTTCGATGACGATGTCATAGACTTTGCGACAATGCGTACAGCAAGCGACGCACGATAAGAGTCACCGGGGGATTTGCGCTAACGGAGTTGTCCATGCAGCAAAGCGGTGAAGTAGTAAAAATCATGCGGCCTCAACAAGACCGAGTGCAGCTTCGCTCGGGGGTGCGTCGATCAGAAGCCCTTGCGCTGCTCATTGCCGTTTTAGTCGTCGCCATCTGGTTGCTCGCCTCGTGGACAGCGACCGCCGCTGAGATCGTGCTCTCAGCGACCGCAGGCAGCGTCTCCAACGGACGCGCGACCGTTACCACTACCTACACGTCGAACGGCATCACAGGCAGCATGATGCGCCTCTACGTCGATGGCAAGCGCTGGGGCAGCAGCGACAGTACGAACGGCACCTGGCAGGTTCCCGATCTGACCGTCGGTACGCACAAATTTTTCGTGCGTGCTGACGGCGTGACGCCGCTCCGCTCGAACGAAGTGCAACTCACCATCGCCGCGGTTACGCCTACGGGTGATGTGAAACGACGTGACGCCGCACGACTCTTACTTCAGGCGAGCTTCGGCGCGCGCTCTGTGGCCGACGTTGATGACGTAAAAACGCGTGGCAATGCGGCGTGGATCGACGCGCAGTTCAACATGCCGTGGCAAACACACGCCGCGTATCTCGCGCGACTTCGCGATCAAAGCATCAAGGTTGAAGAGCAGCACATTTTCGAAGCGATCTGGCAGAACATGATTTTTGGCGACGCGCGGCTGCGTTCTCGAGTTGCTGTCGCGCTCACCGAAATCATGGTGGTGTCGAACATTGCGCCGGATCAGGATACCGACGCGCTCGCTTTCTGGATGGACACGATTTACAAAAACGCGTTTGGTAATTACCGCACGTTGCTGCGCGATGTGACGCTGCAGCCCGCGATGGGCTACTACCTCAACATGCTCGGGAACGACAAGGAAGACCCAACGACCGGGCGCATGCCGAGTGAAAACTACGCGCGCGAAGTGATGCAGCTTTTCTCGATCGGTCTCGTGCAGCTGAACGATGACGGAACGCCCAAACGCACGGAGCTCGGCAGAACAATTGCTACCTACGATCAATCGGTCGTGCAAGGCTTTGCCAAGGTGTTCACGGGATGGAGCTTTGGTGGCAACGACACGACGTTCAAGGACGGTTTCAATCCGCCGAAACAAAACTGGACGCTGGAAATGCAGGCGTGGCCGAGCCATCATTCGTCGGGCACCAAACAGCTTTTGAATGGCACCGTGTTGCCTGCTGGGCAAACGCCCGAAAAGGACTTGAACGACGCGCTCGACAACCTCGCCAATCACCCGAACGTTGGGCCGTTCATGGGTAAACGGCTGATTCAGTTTCTGGTGACGAGTAATCCGAGTCCAGCATACGTATCGCGCGTTGTCGCGGTGTGGAATAACAATGGCACCGGCGTGCGTGGCGATCTGAGGGCGGTCGTTCGTGCCATCCTGCTTGATGACGAAGCTCGAAATCCAGTGACTGGCAGCATGACCGATGGCAAGCTGCGCGAGCCGATGGTTCGCTTTGTTCACTTTGCCAACGCGTTGGGCGCGACGTCTAAAAACGGTCGAAATTCCATCTGGTGGCTTGACTCGCCGGATGACTATCTCGGGCAATCACCGCTCTTGGCCGCGTCGGTTTTTAACTTTTTCTCGCCGTTGTATGCGCGCTCTGGTGCCATTGCGCAGGCGGGCCTCGCGTCGCCGGAATTTCAGAACGCGACGGATACTCAGGTCGTCGGCAGCACCAATTTCTTCTCGCGCCTGATTCGTGATGGCGGCATCGGGTTTGACGAGCCGAACCGGGTTGATTTCGATACGACAACCTGGCTCGCCGATGCCGGCAACACGGCGAAACTGGTGGATCGCCTGAACTGGACTTTGTTTGCCGGTGCCATGACCGCTGCGACGCAGACGGTGATTGAACGGGCAGTGAATTCCTTCCCGACGAAGGAGACCGCCAACCGGTTGCAGGCGGCGTTGAATCTCGCCGTCATCGCGCCTGAATTTGTCATTCAACGGTAGGAGCAGCACATGACTCAAAAATTCGCTCCCGCACGCCGAAACGTACTTCGTCTGTCCGCAATGGCGCCGCTGGCGCTGGGTGGCGGTTTGATGGGCGGTCTCGCTCGCTCGGCTTTCGCGCAGACGGCCACAGCGACCGATTACAAAGCGCTGGTGGGTATTTTTCTCTTCGGCGGTAACGACAGTAACAATCTGCTGATTCCGCTCGATGTGTCCGCCTTCGCTGACTACCAAAAGGGGCGAGGACGGTTGGCGCTGGATCGGGGCGCGCTGCAGGCGATCAACCCGACCAACACGCAGGGGAGGCCCTTCGCACTGCACCCTTCCATGGGCGCGCTGGCGAGCCTCTTCGAAACGGGGCAGTGTGCGGCAGTCGCCAACGTCGGGCCCCTCGCGCAACCGACCACGCGGGCGCAGTGGCAGGGCAATTCCGTGCAGTTGCCGCCAAATCTTTTCTCGCACAGCGACCAGCAATCGCAGTGGCAGGCGGGTACATCCGACAGTTCTATTCGTCTTGGCTGGGGCGGGCGCGTAGCCGATCAGGTTGCCTCGTTGAACGGCATTCAGAACGTTGCGACAGCGGTTGCCGTCAACGGTCGCAGCAGTTTTCAGCAGGGGGCAACGGTGTCGCCGTTTCAGGTCGCATCGAGCGGCAATTTTGGCTATGACAGTTACGATTCGACGAGCAGGGACGCGCTGTCAGTCGGTTTTGGCGAAATGATCAATACCGCAAGACCGCATTTGTTCGAAGCCGCGTGGAACGAGACCATCAAGCGCGGCATCACCACGCAGCAAGTGTTCCAGCAGGCGCTTAACGAGACCAAGCCGTTGACCACGGTGTTCCCCGGCAGCGGCCTGGGCGATCAACTGCGCACGGTCGCCCGGTTGATCGCCGCGCGTGCCTCTTTCGGCGTCAAACGGCAGGTGTATTTTTGCTCGGTCGGGGGATTCGATACCCATGGCATCGACCAGTTGCAGGATCAGGGCGAATTGCTCGGCATCGTGAGTGAGGCGATGGCCAGCTTCTATCGTGCAACGGTCGAACTCGGCGTCGCGCAGCAAGTCACCGCCTTCACGATGAGTGATTTTGGGCGTGATTTTCCGGCGAACGGCAGTGGTGGCTCCGATCACGGCTGGGGCAGTCATCACATGGTCGTTGGCGGCGCGGTCAAAGGCAAGCAGCTCTACGGCACGTTCCCCACGTTGCGTGTCGACGGCCCCGATGACACGAGCGGTGGTCGCTGGATTCCAACGACCTCGACCGAGCAATATGCCTCGGCGTTCGCCAACTGGTTCGGCGTGACCGGCAGCGCGTTGTCGGATGTGTTTCCGACGATGAGCAAATTTCCGGCCGGATCGCTGTCGATTTTCTAGCGGTGCGACCTCTAACGCACTGGCGACGTAGTCGATAGCTTTATGCGTCAGTCCATTTTATGCAAGGGCTAGAGGCTGTTTTTTTCATAACTCGATAATGCCGATAAACGAGCTGTAGCCCATATTGAATAAGGGTTACAGGCTTAAGTTGTTACTGGCTTATGCAGCGCGTCGGTGCCTGCGCCAAAAACTTCTGCGCCGCTTCTGCATTTTCGACAGCCACAGGTGCTGGCCCGCCGCCGTCGAACAGCACATGCCAGACGCCACTTCGCGCATCCTTTTTCCACACCGAAACATAGTGTCCGACGCGGTAACGCGCCTTCGCGTCCGGCCGTGGATCTTCGAGCACATAAGGCCCGCGCGAAATCGCAATGTCCGCTTCACCGCCGATGTTCACAAACTGCGCGCGCCAGCGCAAAACAATGGGCTTGCCTTCGATGATGCCCGCCCAGTCTTTCGCCACGGCCTCCGCGCCGCGTGTCGGCGTGCCGGTGCCAGCGTTGAACAACGCGCCGGGATGCAAATGTTCGGCGAAGGCTTTGGCGTCATGATCATCCACCGATTTTGCAAATGATTGCTCTCGTGCCCACACGACGCATTCGTCAGCGGACATTGACGCAGTCTTTGGAGCAGCCAACGGCGGCATGAGTCCTGCCTTTGTGATCGTGGCCGCCGCGTTGGGCGCTGTAAGAAATTGGATCAGCGCGCTCGCAGCATCGGGCTCGCGAGCGTTTTTGGTGATCGCTGCGGCGAAGGTGAAGCCCGGCTGTAGCGCCTCGGGCAGCGCGCCGACAAACGTCACGCCGGGCGTGTGAATGAGCTCGCTCACCTGCTGAAAGCCGATCTCTGCCTCGCCACGCGCGACAACCGCCGCCACCGGCTCACCGGAGGGGGGCCCGCGTACCTTGCGGCTCTTGCCCGCGATTTGCTCCGCTACGCCGAGCTTTGCGAAGAGCGTGGTCGATAGATAGGTGCCGCTGCCGCTGTCGGAATACGCGATGGATTTGGCCGCAAGGAGCGTGCTCCTGAACGCGTCAACCGTCGAGATGTCAGGTTTCGCGGCACCCGAGCGAACCACCATGCCCACCTGCGAACGGGCGAGCAAGGCCTTGCTGTCGGCGCGCACGACGCCGCGCTCTGCGAGTGCGTTTGCAGCTTCGCCGTCAAGGATCACCACATCGGCATTTTCACCGCGCGCCAGCCGCGCCGGAATCGCCTCCGGCGAGTCGCCCATCGACGGCCCGCGCATTGTGATCAGATGATGCCCGCTGGCCGCCTCGAACGCGGGCGCAAGCTCGGCATACACCCCATGGAAACCGGCAGAAATCATTACCCGCAGGTCCGCCGCCGACGTCGCGCTGATGGTGAGCAACATCACGGCGGCGAGCGCGAACCAACGGTCTTCTAGTGGGCGAGTGTTCATGGATAGCCTCGGGTTATGTCTGTGCATTATCCGTGCGAGTGCGCGCGACGTGGCCTCTGAGTCGAAAGGGTTGAAACCGAAAACTTGCGTTCAAACAACGCACCTGCCAAAAGAAAACTCAGCACGTGCGCCTTGCCCAAAATGTAGCGTTCAGATCGCAGTTGATGCATGCTCAGCGAGCGGCGTCATAGCTTTGAGTGTCAACTCCGCATCTGGAGCGCGCAGCTTTCTTGCCGAATTGCGGGGAGTCGGAACAATCGCGATTTACTTCGCCAGCTGAATCGTCTTCGCCAGCAGCGCCCATACGGCCTCCGCGTCGGCAGAAAATTTTGACTCTGCTGTTAAGCGCACTTCAAGAATGCCTTGTGGCACGTCGGCAGCAAACGTCGTCTCGATGGACTCAACGCCGGACAAACCTTTCTGTGCGTCTGGTACGCCGATCAGCGCGAAACCGACGCCCTTGATGGCGCCGAGTGTACTCACGTCAACCGATCCGCTCGGTCCCGCCATCGTTGCCGTTTGCGCGTCTTTTCGCGCTTGCACCACGACCGCAGCGCTCAGTGTCCTATCCGTCGGCGCGTGAAGATTGACGCTGAGAACCGGGCCAGCGGCGCGCGTCTTGTGTTTGAAATTCACGGCGAAATGGCTCACCGTATTCTCGATCACGACGGGCTCCAGAAAATCCGGATACTGCATCGAGAGCAGCGGGCCACTGAACGTCGGGAAAGTTGCGGGGGGCGTCGGTGCTGGCGCTGGTGTCGGTGTCGCTACCGCTTTCGGAGTGGTCGCAGCGGTGCTGGTGGCATCAGCTAACTTCGCCGGCGGTGAAGCGCTGCGTGCCGGTGCCGCAACGGGCCTGGCCGGCGGTCGCAGCGTCGGCGGGGTTCCCGAGATCGTGGGGGGCAGGGTAGGCGTCGCGGGCGCAGGGGCGCCAGCCGCAGAAGCGGGTAAAACGAGCGTGCGTTGCAGCGCCTCCGAAAGTGAATCGACGGCGGGCGTTCGCGTGGCCGCGACTTCAAGAAACTCCCAGATTTCCTCGTCGTGCAGTACCGACGCGAATCGCACCGAGGGCGACGTCGCCACGCCTTTGCCCGGCATTGCCGTACCCAGCGCCGAGTACGCACCATAGGATGAAAACGGTGTTGCCTTGTCGTTGTTCGTGCTGCGCAGGATATTGCCCACGGCGGTATCGTGAACGTCGTTGAAATACACCATCTTGCGCGCAAACGTATCGGTCGGCGCGACCTGCGGGGCCAGCAGCTTGCGCGTTACCCAAAGCTCCATCTGAACGCCGTCCACCTTGCACACCAGCGCGCCGCTCACTGGCTGGCAGGCGGCTGGCGCATCAAACGTAGCGCCCTTGATCGTGACGGGCGCGGCGAGGGCAGGCACGCTGCAAAGCGACATCGCGATAGCAAGCGGGGCGACCAGGCGA
>JAYWAQ010000161.1:0-2263 GCA_043782305.1 Burkholderiales bacterium | reverse complement strand
CTTGCGCGCAGGGTTGGGCTCCACGGACTGCAGGTGATCGGGTCACAATCACGGACACGGAACTGATAGGCCGTGTTGGGAGTCAGGCCGCTGGCGTCGTACGCGGCGGCACAGACCCCCTGCGCGCCGCCGGGGAGTCGCTGCACGCGCTGCGCGCCGCCCACCGGCCCCCACTCAAGCTCGGTGGCGCCAGCGAAGCAGACGCCGCCCAGAATCGTGCTGTTCGGACCATAGCCACCGTGCCGCATGGTCACTGGCAAGGACGTCGAACGGCCGACATTCAGCGGGAAGTGCTGACCGCTGATGCGTATCGTGTTGCCCGCAGTAACGAGCGGCTGCGAGGTTGCAATCATCGGGCGGGTGAACGATGGCACGCTCGGAATAGGGCCGTTGCTGGCGCTGCCAGCAGCGGAGCCATCGAGGGTGGGTGCGACTATGCCGGAATGACTTGCCTTGAGCAGTATTCCCTGACGCATATCGATCACCGCTTCGAGATCGCGGAACGCTGTGAGCACACGGGAAACGCCCGGTGTTTTGCCGGTACAGGCTGCGCTGGTGCGAAGTTCCTTGAAGGAATCGTCGAGCGGCAGCGGTTGTCTGCGTACGGTGTTCGTCATCGCCACTTCGCCGAGCAAAAAGTCCTGACCGAACAGAAATTTTGCGACGTCCGCTGCCGCGTTTTTCGCCTCGAATGAAGCAGCGACCACATAGACCGTGCCGTTTTCTGCAACGACCTGGCAGAGGCCCGCCGTTCGCACGACGGTCACAATCTCGGTGGCGAAATGCACGGTAAAGCGTGGGTCGTTGGGGCAGAAAGCACTTCCGTTGTTCGAGTTGCAGGTTTGCGCGGAGGTCGACGCGAACGACACCGTGTTGTTAGTCAACAGATAAGCGAGCGTCATCGTTGCGCCGACTTGCTTGACCACTAGCTGGCCTTTGCTTGCAAGATTGCATGAGATGTCATAGGCGCGTTTGCCTTTGGCAGCAACCTGATCGGCCACTTGTTGCTTGATGCCGTCCTTGCCATCGCATGCGGTCTGACGCGGCGTCATGCCCGTCTTCGAATCGGGAATCACGTTCCAGTACTGATCCATTTGCGTACTGAGTGGCGTCGCAAACAACTGATTCATTTTCGGGCCGAGCAGATCGACCGGCAGCGCGACTTCAACCGGCTTTCCGCTGTCGCGATCGGGCGCGGTGACGCGTAGCTGAAGCTTCAAACCCGTGACATCTATCGGACTTGTGTAGATCGGCAGGTTGCCCGCCTGCGAGGACTGCGCAAGCAATACGGTGCTGCCAAACAGGAGCAATGCGACGGCGGCGAACGCAAAGAGCGATGTGCTGTAGCCACGCGCGATGGTCACGATCCTTTTGCGTAAGACTGTAGCGTTCTGGACGAGGGTCTTGCCGTCATTCCTGGCGTGCGACGGCACGCCAAAAGTAGCGTCAGCGTTTTTGTAGCGTTTCATGAAGAGCCTTCCTTTCCGACCGTGATGTCGTGGGAGCAGGCGTTCCGCGAGGAGGCGAAATTGTTCTGCTGCTATCAGTGAAGACGCAATGCGTAGGCCCGCGATGACATTGTCATCGCGATTTGTGCGTTGCTAATGTTGGGCAAGCTGCGGTTTCCACGATTGGCTAGAGAACGATTTGGGAACGTGTTTGCACCAGTCCCGTTTTTGTCAAACGCCCGAAAAGCTACTGCGTATCGGGAAGGGAGGGTCATTGGCACAGGGTCGCACTCCATGGACGGTCCTGCCCGGCTACTGGATTTGCGGCACTCTGGTCAAATCGAAGTGGCGCGAACACCATTCTCAGTGATGATGACGTGCGAAGCTGCCAAAACTGGTGTGAATTGAAGCAGTCGCTTCAAGGCACTGCAATTCGACAACGATAGGATCCGCCCTTCATCAGTAGGCCACTGCGCGAGAGCCGAAACATGCACGAATCGCCCAACCCACATTGATCAAATTTCGTAGTTGTTTTTGTACCTTCAAAAACAATCACCTACAGATGGGCGCGTCGACCCACTTTGTTGACAATTACATCGGTGCCGTTATTAATAAAGTGGGGCGGGCAATGGTGCGTCGAGTGCGTGCTGACAGCTATTCCAGAGGCTGCTAACGGCTAAAACCCCGAGGTCGCCGAAGGCGGCTATGCAGCGAAAGCGGACGCGGAGCTGTCGGACGCCGCGTTAAGCATATTGTGTAGAACGCGTGTCATTTCGTATACACGGGACGCATCCCGTAGAAACAGGGTTCCTCAC
>JAYWAQ010000160.1:0-2263 GCA_043782305.1 Burkholderiales bacterium | reverse complement strand
GTCGGGCAGATATCCGAAAGGGGTGAAGCTATCCGAGCGTATTACCGCTTGGCGCGCTGAGGACATTCGCGCTCTGATTGACTCTCAGAAGTAGCATCGTAATGACTCCGACCATGATTGCGCAGGCCGCAAACGGGCGCGATGAAGCACGCGCCGAGTCGAAGCGACACGCCACACTCCAGGCGCAGCTCGCGCTTCGAGGTTTTGTACTGCGCAAATTAGATACCGGCGAATATGTTGTGACCAAGTGGCAGCTTTGCCGTGAGCTCGCCGATCTAAACGCCGTGGCGCGCTTTGCCACTCTCGTCGGGGCAGCATGACTGGGGTTGCATCGCTTTGGCTTGGCGGCAGTACGCACGCCGTGCACCTACTCCGCTTGGCAGGTCAAGATGCAATCACGGCTGACGAGGCTATTGCCGAACAGGTAAGGGGCCGCCACTGCATCATTGCGCCAAGTGCATCGCGCCATAACTCATTTGAAGTCGCGGAACGGCACGCGCGGCGTGCGCTTGAGCTAGGGGCAATATCGGCCGGCATTGTGACGCGCGAAACGCTGCCATGTGGTGCGCTAGACCTTGCTGATGCGCTGGAAACTGCAACCGATGGCAATGGTGTTGACCTTGACGAAATTGCACATGCAGCGGCTCAGTTGACTGCACCGGATAGGCGCCCTAGCTGCGATGCGATCAATTGGGAAATGCTCTCCGACCAAACGCCGCCGGCGCGCAAATGGCTAACGTTGCCGTCCCTCGGCATCGATGTTGGCTGGCTGGGTTTAGGGTTCCTCACGTTGTTGGTTGGGCTGGGAGGCATAGGAAAGACATTGCTTGCGCAAATGATCGCTTCACATTTGGCACTTGGGCGCATTAGCACGTTGATGTGGGGCTGCGAAGATGAACACGACGAATTTTGGCGCCGACAAATACCAATAGCACGATCGCTTAATGTTGGCCTCGGCGCATTTGCCGAGAACCTGCATATTTTCCCGCGCCACGGTCTCGACAATGCTATGTACGTGCAGGAATCAGGGAAGTTGCTCTGGACGCCACGCATAGAAGAGCTGCGCGAGCAAGCCAACGACCTTGATGCACAGGTAATCATTCTCGACAACGCTGCCCAGCTATTCGGTGCCAATGAGAACGACCGGCACGCCGTGACCAGTTTCCTCAATGGCCTCTCTGGCGCTCTGCCAGGCCGTGCCATTCTGTTGCTTGCGCATCCGGCTCGTGCAGCGGGCTCAGAGTTTGCTGGCTCTGGCGCTTGGGAAAATACGTGCCGGAATCGCTGGTATTTGGGAACTTCTTTGCCAGGTGAACGCGCCGACGAGTCGGAATCAGACGTTAACGCGCGCTACCTATCGCGGCGCAAATCGAACTACAGCGCGAAAGATTGGCGTCGCTTCACATACACGGATGGGGTGCTGGTGCCGGATGCAGTGGAGACAAGCGGCGGCATGGTCGGATTCTTGCGTGACAAGAAAGCGGAACGCGTTGTAATCGACGCTGCACGCCAGTTACGCGACAAGGGTATCCGGTCCACCGATGGCAACACCTCACCAGACTTTCTGCCGAAAAAAATACTCGAATACAAGCTTTCAGAAGGCTGCAACAAGTCAGAGCTTGCTGACGCGATGCGTGCGGCGATCCTTGAAGGCAAATTGATTCGCGGACAAGTCGGCCAATACGCAAACCGGTTGCCAATGATGGGCCTGATTGTCGGGGATTGATATGTACAAATCTGCACAAACTACCGCACAAACTACCTGCAAAACTACTGCACACGCTTGCACAAAGTTATCCGCAAAACTTGCACAAACTGCACGCACACACACCCCTTACGTAGTAAGTAAGGGTGTGATGTGCGAGGGCGAGCAAAGGGAAAGCAAGAAGCACACGAGCCTGACGACCGACGCTAGACCCCACCGGAGTACCAAAAGGCTGCACATTGCCGGTGAATATCGTTCGTAGGGATTCATTCACAGAAACCGCAACTGATGGGGAAAATATGAAAAAGCGTGGCCCAAAATCCGCAGCATCCCTGGCGACGGTAACGCCGCTGCCAAATCTTCGACCGTCGCCGCCTACCTCACTCGCGCCCGAAGAGGCCGTGCACTGGCATTTGATCGTGCAGAACCTGCCGTCTGATTGGTTCCGCGCTGCTGACCTGCCGGTGCTGACTGCGTATTGCCGTGCAATTGCGTTGCACGAAAAGGCGAGTGCGGAACTCAGGAATGCGCCACTGGTTTTAACGACTGACAATGGCC
>JAYWAQ010000159.1:0-2266 GCA_043782305.1 Burkholderiales bacterium | reverse complement strand
CCGATGGCGTTGAAAGGCTGTTTCCTTGGGCCGTGCGCCGTGACTGGCTGGCTCGCATGGAGCGTGCGAGTTGGGCAGTCGCGCTTGCCTTGGCGGGGCTACTCGGCGGTTTGTACATGGCGTATCAGCAGGTGATCCCGCATTTGGCGGACATGGCCGCCAGCAGGATTCCACGCTCCGCAGAGGCGGAGCTGGGCGATTTGACGATGGCTGCGCTTGGCAGCTACGGCTTTAAGGCGTCGCGCCTTGAAGAAAGCGAAATCAGCAGTATTCGACACGATTTCGACCAGCTTGCCGTCGCCGCTGGTTTGGGCAATATCGCCGCGCTGGAGTTTCGCGTCCACTCGCCCAACGCTCTGGCACTGCCCGGAGGTACCGTGTTTGTCACCGATTCAATGGTGAAGCTGTTTCGCAAGGATCGCGACGCGTTACGGGCGATCCTCGCGCATGAGCTGGGGCATCAGGCGCGTCGCGACACGCTGCGGCACATGCTGGCCGCCTCGCTCAGCGCGGTGTTGGTAGGTGTTGTGGCCGGCGACGTGTCGGGCGTAACGGCGCTGACGGCGGCCATTCCAGCGCTGACCTATTCACTCCAGTTCTCGCGTAGCGTTGAGACCGAGGCCGACGCCTATGCTTTTGAGCTACTTCAAAAGACCGGTCATTCACCTCGTGATTTTGCTCGCGCCATTGAACGAATTGAAGCGATGCAGCTTTGCATTGCGCTGCGCATTCGGGATCGAGCAGCCGCTGATCGTGCGCCCGGACCGATGTATGAGGCGTACGAGGACGACGATGCCACGCTGTCGGCGTCCAGTGCGACGCCGGAGCGGCCACCCGCGTGGTGTGTCTCTGATCCGGCCGCGTATTTGGTTGGGCGGGACGCTGAACTCGACAGCCTTGACATGGGGGGTGCGCTGTCCTACCTTAGCACCCATCCGCTTCATGCTGAACGTATCGAAGCGGCCCGGACCGCCGCAGAAAAGTTGGCAGTACCCGCCACGGCTGGCGCTCGCCAATAATCGTCGCTGGGCGTATATGTATCTTCGCCACAGCGCGCTTAACGGCTGAGGGCAGCGTCAATGCGAAAATGCTCAGCTTCGTCGCAACTTAACAAACTATGAGCAACCTCGCTCCTCGACAACCTCGCAAACCCATCGTCCTTGTCCCTTGCGACAACCGCGACTACAACGACCGTCCGATGCAGGTGTTGTTGCAACGCTATTCCGATGCGCTGCGCGATCAGGCCAACGTGTTGACCATTCCGCTGCTCTGCACCGGCAAGGAAGACGTGGAGGCGTATCTGGCGCTGGCTGACGGCATCATGTTGACCGGTTCGCCGTCGAACGTGCATCCGTCGCACTTTGGGCAGGACGTGCTCGACCCGTCGCTGCCGCTCGATCCAGCGCGCGATTCGATCACCTTGCCGCTGATCCACCGCGCCATCGAAATCGGCCTACCGATTCTCGGCATTTGCCGCGGCTTGCAGGAGATCAACGTGGCCCTTGGCGGCTCGCTGCATCAGGCGGTGCAGTCGGTGCCTGGGCGGGACGATCATCGTGGCGCTAAGGGCCGTTCTGGGGCCACCACTGACGAGGCTTACGCGGCGGCGCACCCAGTTACTGCCGTTGCGGGCGGGCATCTGGCCGACATCATTGGCGCGCAGCCGGTCGACGTGAATTCAGTGCATGGCCAAGGCATTGATCGCCTCGCTGCTGATTTAACCGCCGAGGCATTCGCGCCGGACGGTCAGATTGAAGCGGTAACCATCGCGTCACACCCCGGTTTTTCGCTCGCGCTGCAATGGCACCCGGAGTGGAAGCCGTGGGAGAGTGAGGCCTCAATGCAGATTTTTGCGGCGTTCGGCAACGCGTGTCGGGCGTGGGTGGCACGGCGCTAAGTCCCACACGTATTGCAGCCGATGTGAAGTATCCTGACCTCGAACGCTAGGTGTGCACTGCTTAATGTCATCCTGAGCGAAGCGAAGCATCAGATCGTATGCGCCAGTGGTTGTACTTCGCGAAAATCGTTGCACACGACCTGATCCTTCGCTGCCGCTCAGGATGACAATTCGATGGGTTCAACGTCCCATTAATTTGTTACCCGCACGCCTCGAAAAAACACAGAATAACGCCGAATTGACCTTATGGACATGAAACAACCGCAAACCTTTGCCGAGCTAGAAACGTGGCTCAATGAACGGCGCGTCACCGAAATCGAGTGCCTCGTGCCCGATCTCACCGGCGTGGCGCGCGGAAAAATTCTGCCC
>JAYWAQ010000158.1:0-2267 GCA_043782305.1 Burkholderiales bacterium | reverse complement strand
GCCCTCGCCGCGGCGATCTGGAAGTTCTATCAATTTAGTCACCCTGTGACGTTGGAAAGTGTCAATGAAATTACGTAGTCTCCTGTCTGTTTCGGGGCTGATCGCAGCTGCGTTTTTTGCTGCGCTATCGTTGACTGCTAGCGCACAGGTCAACAAAGGCTTACCGATCGTCGAGTTGTCGATAAAAAGCGTAAAGCTCAAAGCCGAGATAGCCGCCGACAACAACACGCGTAGCACCGGTCTGATGAACCGCTTTTCGCTTGCGCCGGATCACGGCATGTTGTTTGTGTTCGCGCAGAGCGAACCCTTGGCGTTCTGGATGAAAAACTGCTTCATACCACTGTCGATCGCCTACATCGACGCGAAGGGCGTGATCGTCAATATCGTCGACATGAAACCGCAGGACGAGTCGACCTACCCGTCCGGGGCACCGGCGATGTTCGCGCTGGAAATGAAGCAGGGTTGGTTCAAGCAACGCGGTATCGTCATCGGCGACAAGCTGGTCGGACTGGACAAGGCGGGGCGAGCAAAAAACTGATACAGCTTTTCACGCAAAGCGCTGCGCTAATTGGAATAGAGCGACATTTGCGCCATAATTGACATTCCCAGTTTTGGCGCGTTAACCCCGAGAAACGGCGGCTTCTGCCGCAAAGCTGAATCTGCCGGTTCTTCTACGCCTTACGATTTCGCGACCGGCTCCAGCACATGGATGACTCGGTTGGCGACCATGTCCTTCACCGACGCGCCATACGCTTTCATGTGCGGCGACACCGCATGCGCTTGCAACGCGGCAAGGCTCGCCCATTTTTCGACGACCACAAAGGCGTCTGGCCCCACGCTGTTGCGTCCAGGCGGCAGCTCCTTTGCATCAATCGTTGCACCGTATTCGATGCAGCCGTCTTCGGCGAGCACGGCAGGTACGTTGGCGTTGAAGGCGGCGAGGACTTTTTCGCGCTGACCGGGGTGGGCGGTGATGAAGGCGATGACGTGGATCATGGAGGTGCTGTTCTTGATGTGAAATTGAGAATTACGATTCTGTCACCGTAGAGGCGTCACACCGGAACTTGACCCAACACCGTGCAGCGCCGGATCACGCGACCCTGCGTTGCCGCGTCGTAAGTCGTGGCGCGATGCATGAGGCAGCGGTTGTCCCACACGATCATCTGGCCGACCCGCCATTTGTGTTCGTAGGTCAAATCGGGATGCACTGCGAGCAGGTTTAGCTCATCAATGAGCGCTCGGCCTTCGTCGTACGGCATGCCGACGATTGACTCGGCATGATCGCCAAGGTAGAGGCACTTTCGACCCGTGTCCGGATGTGTTCGCACCACGGGATGATCAACGGGTGGAACGGCGGCACGCTGCGCGTCGGTCATCGGTTCATGACCATGGCGACGATTGCGTGAGAAGTCCAGATTGTGCATGGCGCGCATGTTGGCGATGCGTGATTTCCACTCCGGTGAGAGCCGTTCGTACGCGCCGTACATGTCGCAAAAAAGCGTGTCACCACCCGACTCCGGCATCACTTCGCCATAGATGATCGTCGCGTGTCCCGTGACGCGTCGCCACGAGCCGTCGGTGTGCCAGATGAGCGTGCCCTGATCCGGGTGTTTGCCGTTCGGCTTGCCGTTTTCATCGAGATTTGACAGGCGATACAGCTCGGGAAAACCGCCCGCGTGATATTGATTCATGACGTGAATCTGCACCTCACCAAATCGTCGTGCGAATGCAACCTGGCTCGCTGGCGGCAATTCGCCGGGCGAAAACAGCAGCACCTGATGGCGCAGGAACGCGTCGTGAATCTGCCGGAAAGTTTCGTCGTCAAGATCGCGCGAAAAGTCGACGCCGAAGATCTCGGCACCGAGATTCGGCGTTAGCGGTCTGATTGTGATTTGTTCGGACTCTTGAAGGACAGCACCCATGATTCAGGCTCCTCAAAAAATTACAACGACGGACAGATATAACCCGTGCCGCTCGGCGACTTGAAGCAACCGACCGATTCCGGCAAGAGCTGCTTCGGTAGCCATAAAACGATCTCCGGGAACAACACTACAAAGGCAATCGTCGCCAGAAACACCGCGTACAGCGGCAGCGAACGAACGACCGCCTTGCCAAAGCCCACCCCGACATATTTTGACGCCACCAAAAGTGACAATCCATACGGCGGCGTGATGAGCCCGAACACCAGCGTCGTGATGATCACTACGCCCATGTGTAGGGGATGAATATTGCCGACTTCAGTCAACTTGTTGATGATAGGCATGAAG
>JAYWAQ010000157.1:0-2273 GCA_043782305.1 Burkholderiales bacterium | reverse complement strand
GCTGACACCAGCGGCAGTGGCAGCAGTGGACGATGAGCGGCTTGGTCGTCATGCGGTAGCGCACATGGCGGCAGGTGCAAGCGCCGTCGTGGTGGATTGGTGTGGTCATGGGTTGATTATCATTTGAGCAACGCCTAACAATTTCGGGTCACGCTGCCTTGCCATATTTGGCTGGCGTTTCCAGCAACAGGTATTGCATGACATTTTCTTTGCGGCGTTCAGTGGAAATTGCGGCGAAGTTTGTTACTAACGCCTCTACAACAGGATTTCTATTTTCCTCCTTGCCACCGACGTGATAAAAATGTTCGCGCGTAAGAACGCTGTGCTCTGACCAAAGATTTTTCACATATTCATTTTCGCGGTAATCGTTGTGGTGCCAGGTCGACAATATGAATCGACCGTCGAAGCTTGAAAGTTTTTCAAATAGCTCCCGCTCATGAACGTCATCCCAGCCATTGAAGTAGTCAACGTGCCTGCCAATGTAAGGTGGATCGCAGTAAATGATATCGTTGGGCGTCGCCTCTGCAATGGTTTTATTGAAGTCTTGGCATTTGAACGTGAACTCTTTCGCCTTGATGAGTTTGCTCGCCCAGCTAACTTGATTGGTGATCTTCGTGACATACGCCTGCGCAAACCGCTCCGGCTTTCTACAAAATGGAATATTGAAGCCGCCCTTTCGATTGAATCGAATCATGCCGTTAAAACCGGCACGATTGAGGAAGAGAAAATCGAGTGGCGAATGCGCTGAATTAAATCTGTCCCTCACGAAGTAGTAGTGGTCTTCGCCTTTTGACAACAGCGTTTCGCCTTCGCGTGTCAGATATTCCTTGACCACTTCTGGCGTTATTTCACCAGACGCGATACCAGCGTAGAAATTGACAAGATGCGGGTTCGTATCGCACAAAATGGCGCGCCGTGGCGCAACGTTGAATGCCACAGCGCCAGTACCCATGAATGGCTCAATCCACGTGCCATTGAAATCACTTGGCACGATACTCTGTATCCAAGGCACGAGCTTGGTTTTTATGCCTTGCGACTTAATCGGTGGTACACCAACTTTATTAATCACACTTCACCATTCCTTTTGCCCACGATCAGCGAAGCGTCGCCATTTTTGTACTCAACGAATTGCCGCAGCGTGGAAATCTTTTTTGTTCCACCTTTTCCGTCTTCGACGGTAATTTTTTTGTAATTCATCCAGTACTCATCAAACCAACTCTCGCCAAGTTTTGAGAACATGCCATTGCCATTCACTATGTCGACAATGTTGTTGATGCTGCCAATGTTGGCTGTGTTGCCGCTTCCGCCAATGTCACTTGCGATTTTCCACTTCTCAGCGACGAAAAAGTGAAAATTTCTTGCGACGGAAGAAATTGAATGCAGTTCATCAATATTGCAAACCATTGTTTCGTCAATGGTTGCTCCGACTGTCCTGTCGTAGATGATCCCGAGGCAAAAATGACCTGAATAAGAACCGTAGGCGAACCGAATGTTTTTTGTGCTGGTCCTATTTTCAAAATATTCGCCGTGCGAGCCAAGCGTAAACCCATTGCATAAATGCGGCTTCTTCGGGTTTCTGTACGTGGTCTTGAAGTCAACGGCGAATCTTATCGACTCGTCGCTGGCTTTGACAAACGATATGTCGGGGTAGTGATTCTGATGCTCAGCAAGAACAACTTTGTATTCGATGGCTTGCGCAAACGCAAGGATTTTCGGGAACAGGTGAATTTCAAGAATCTTCGACACAATCTTGGTATCCGATGAGATCGTGTAAACGTTCTTGAAAATGTCGATGAATCCCTTGATCGTCCATTGGCCGTCGTCAGAGCTGACATGAACTTTTAGTTCGGTGACAAACTCTTCGAGCTTCTTTGCAAACTTCTCTTTTTCCGTCATCCGCATATCGCCCAGAACATTATCAATCGGCTATGTTACAGCGAGACATCACAAAGCTCCGCGTTACCGCCCTTGTTTTGATACAGCAGGTATGCAGATCGCCATTTGGCGAGCCTTCACAGCCGCTTTTGCCCTGCAAGCCGCCCCGGTGCTAGCATTTTTAAATTCAACGCTGCAAATTCGCCTACCGCAAACCACCACCAATCATCGGCAACACCAAGCCCTGCTCACGCGCACAATCCACCGCCGTTTCGTACCCCGCATCCGCATGACGCATCACGCCGGTGGCCGGATCGTTCCACAGCACACGCTCGATCCGCTTCGCCGCTTCATCGGTGCCATCGCAAACAATGACCACACCTGCGTGCTGTGAAAAT
>JAYWAQ010000156.1:0-6365 GCA_043782305.1 Burkholderiales bacterium | reverse complement strand
CATCGGCGGGAATAGTTGTTAATCGGGCTGCAATCCAATAACAACGCGCCTCGCGGCGTTTCCGCCGACCACCTTTGATGAAATATGCGGGCTAGCGGTCGCTACCTAATGGCGTGTCTGACCGGTTGATGGTGCCCGCGCTCGCTCGCATTAACAGCGGATTCCACCGTGAAATGGCCTGATGCCAGAAATGAGCGACTGACGCGACGCTCGCTATCTCGGGTTGATTCAGAAAGGACCAGGCGGCCCGCAGGGTCGGAACTGCGTTGTCCGATGCAATAGCTGCCGCTAGCGTCTGCTTGGACAGCTTTTCGCCAGCTGCGTTTCGTACCAGCGGCACATGCAGATAATTTGGCGTCGCACGGCGAAGCGAGCGCTGCAAATAAATCTGACGCGGCGTATTCATCAACAAATCGTCCCCGCGAACCACGTCGGAAACGCCTTGTGCGGCGTCGTCAATGACCACAGCTAGCTGGTAGGCGTAGAGCCCATCGGCGCGACGCAAAATGAAGTCACCCACTTCGGTTGCAACGTTTTGCGAAAGTGACCCGAGCACGCGGTCCGAAAGCGTGATCTGGGCATTAGAGTCGTCGCGAACACGCAACCGGAGCGCCGTTCCCGATGTCGATTTGGCGAGCGCAAGGTCACGACATCGCCCCGGATAGATAACTTCGCCCGATCCATTTCGCGGAGCTGACTCCAGCATTTTGCGGGTGCAACTGCAAACAAATAAGTGACCTGAATCCGCCAATTGCTTGAGCGCGAAATCGTAGTGCTCGGTGCGCTCGCTCTGCCTGATGATCGCAGCGTCTGCTTCAAAGCCATACGCGGCAAGCTGACGCAAGATTTGGGTCTCGGCCGCTTTTGTGCAGCGGGCGCTGTCAACATCCTCAATGCGCAGTAGCCAGCGGCCGCTGCCTGCGCGAGCGTCGGCATAGCTGGCTACAGCAGCAACTAACGACCCGAAATGAAGCGGCCCGGTGGGTGACGGTGCGAAGCGCCCGATGTAGGCATCACCCCCTGTCACGCCCACGGCGCTTAAAGCTTCACCTTAACGTCAACCACGACGGACTGCGCGATTGTGGAGCGAATCTCCGTTGATGCTTTGTAAGCAGCGGTGTTCACCAGCACTGGCGTCACCGCTTGCGCAAAGGTGAACACATTGCCCGGATCGTACTTTTGCTTCACGTCCCACAGCGTGGCCTGCGCGTCACCCCAGTATTTATATGCGTAATTTGCGTCGTCAAGACGCGGGTAGTTCTGGTAGACATGGCCGTTGTACAGCGGCTCCATCAAATCCATCCAGCCGACCAAAAAAGCCTGCGAAGCCGCGCGATCCTGTTCCTGCCACCAGAACACATCGAGCACTGCGTTGAACACGGCATCGCGATGCACAAAGGCACTACCCCATGCCGGGTACGCGTTGATCGCCCCGCCGTAAAACTCCATGTAGAAGTACGAATACGGATTCGGCGTGGTGACGAAATAGTCCAGCAGCGAGCGCCATTCTCCCTCGGTCCAGTCACGGGAAACGATGCGCGAGGCTTTGTCCTCGAACGGCATCGGGGTACCCTCGGCAAAGCATGGCATGCCGTACGGGACATTCAGGAGCGACGCGTTTAACGTGTCAAAGTCCGTCTCGCCCGTCCACTGCACGACGGCACCTGGGCTTGCCGCGAGCGGCGCGATTGCGGCGGTGCCGTCATCGGCAGTCCCCACCCAAATCCCGCGCACCATGAGATAGGGATACATCGGCGCAGGCGGCAGCGGCAACCCACCCACAATGCCCGGCTGGTAGCACAGCGAAACCTGAATATTCAGATTTGGCGACACGGCGGTTCGCATGTATTGCTGTTGTAAAAGCATCAGTGCGTCCGTTGCGTTTTCAATTTCCTGCTCGTTGCCGAGCGGCCAGATGATCGCCCAGCCGAAGACGCTACCGAGCGGTCGCAATCGATAAGTCACACTCAGCAACACGCCAAAATTGCCACCGGTGCCGCCACGCATGGCCCACCACAAATCGGCATTCTGACGCGCGTTTGCGGTGACAATACTGCCGTCAGCGAGCATCACGCGCATCGATTCCACGTTATCGCAATTCATGCCGTAGGTGACTGAGGTGAAGCCGTAGCCGCCTCCCTGAACGTAACCGCCGATGCAGACGTCATCACATTCACCGCCCGGTACATGCAGTCCGTAGGGGGCGAGCGCAGCGCGGAAGTTGCCGAAATTGCAACCGCAACCGACGGTGGCCGCTGGCATCTGCGGATGGATGTAAACGCCGCTTAAACCACTCACGTCGATCAGTACACCTGCACCCGCAGAAAACCCCGCCGTGCAGTGCCCACCCGAGCGCACAGTGAAAGGGGCTGTGCCCTCAAGTGCGAGCTGCAAGGCGATGGCAACGTCGCTCTCAACCACGCAATACACAATCATCGAAGGGTAGGCATCAAACACCGGATTGAACAGCGCACGATCCTTGTCGTAGTCAGGGTCACCGGGCATAACGATGTAACCTCGCAATCCGGATTGCGCCTTCTTGACGTGATCGCGGGTGAGTCCAAATCGCTTGAAGTCCGCGTCAGTTTGCTTGTCCCAGGCAGCGAACCGCTTTTTGTCAAGGTTGCGCTTCGCGGAATAATTGTGTGCCATCGCTTGCTCGTTATGGGAAAAGTCCGGAAAATAGATTGTATGGGCAGAACTCATGCGCCGAACCGGCTTGCAAGACACAATATTCATCGCGCGACGCGTTTAATGCAGCGCGTTATATGAGCCCGCCACGCGAACTCACGGAAGCCGCGCAGCTGCCGTCTATCGCTCATCGGGTGCCACAGGAAGTACTGGTGCACGCGCTGGATCGTTCTCTGGGTGCGAGCGTCTCGTTGATTGGGCTTGATCTTCGCTTTCAATATGTCAATGCGGCCTTTGCGAGGTCGTTTGCCACCACGCCCGAGGCATTGCTGGGACAGTCGCTGTACGCGCTATACGGCCCCGACCATGTCACCGAATTCAAGCCTTACGTTGAGCGCGCGATGGCTGGCGAAATTGTTACCTACGAGCGGCGATCAAAGGTTGCCATGAGCGACGGCATCTGGTTCACAGTGGCGCTCACGCCCTGGCGCGATGCAACAGGTACCGTGATTGGCCTGATGTCCTGCTCGATGCAGGTGCATGAATTAAAGCTCTCGTCGGAAGCCTTGCGCGCCGCCAACGGGCGACTCTCATCTCACATGGACAATAGCCCGCTCACGGTATTTGAGCTCGATGAACATCTGCGTGTCGTGCATTGCTCATCGCGCATATCGGTGATGCTCGGCCTCGACCCAAAGAAATTGGCCGGTGAAGCGCTGCTGGATGTCCCGACCATCGCTAACGGTAACGAATCCCTAGTCGCTGCGTTTGCCCGTTTAACCTCCGGTTCAGAGTCAAGCAATCGCGTTGAATCAAAGCTTAGGCACGCCGACGGCCACATCGTTTATTGCGACTGGTTCAACTCGGCTTTGACCGACGCGAGCGGTAAAGTGAGCTCCATTCAAGCGCTTGTGCAAGACGTCTCTGCGCGTGTTGAAGCCGCCGAACAACTGCTACACATCGCAACGCATGACACGCTGACGGGGCTCGCCAATCGACGCATTCTGACAGATCGGCTGTCGCATGCGCTAGCCCGCGCCGAGCGAACAGGCGAGGCCGTTGCGCTGTTGTTCATTGATCTGGATGGCTTCAAATGCGTCAACGATTTGTACGGTCACGCGGCGGGTGACGAGGTGTTGATTGACGTGGCGGATCGGTTGCGTGAGGTGGCGCGCGGATCAGATTTTGTGGCACGTCTGGGCGGCGATGAATTTGTGATTTTGCTGGACACGGATGTGCATCCGGGATCGCCAAGCGCGCTCGCAGAGCGTGTGTTCGAAGCGTTGTCGCCACCGTGCCGCTTTACGGGCGGTGAGGCGATCGTTGGCGCGTCGATTGGCGTGGCGATGCATCCGCCGCTGTCGAATTTGGCTGCTGATTTGATTCGTCGTGCCGACGCGGCGATGTATGAGGCGAAGAGCGCGGGTAAGGGCGTCGTTCGTTACGCCACGGCCTGATCGGTCGAACTAGCCTTGCGGTTTCGCCGGTGACCACTTCCAGCGACTCTCCTGCATGCCGAGCACGGTGTTTGGATATTCGAAACGCCCGAGCGAGCCGTTGTAGCGAGCCAACGCGCGCACTACGTCGCCCTTTTCAATGTCGAGATAGTGCCGCAGGATCACGCAGCCGTAGCGAAGGTTCGTGCGCAGGTGAAACAGGTTGTGCTCCGGCGTGCCAATGAGCTTGACCCAGAACGGCATCACCTGCATAAAGCCGCGCGCCGAGGCGGACGAAATGGCATATTTGCGAAACGCGCTTTCGTGATTAATCACGGCAAGTACCAGCTGCGGATCGAGTCCGGCGCGGCTGGCTTCGTATTGAACGGTGACTAAAAACTCGTTCCGCTGCTCGGAATCAGGCATGCGTTTAGCGAGCCGCGAGGACATCTCGGCGAGCCAGGCCTGCACTTCTTTTGGATCGCCGATCAGGCGCTGAGCACTGCGATCCGCGATGGCTGACGCAAGCGTAGTTTGTACGCTGGCGGAGAGCTTTTCTTCGGCTTGCGCGCCAGCATGCAGCGCGCCGCTGGCGAGCAAGAAAAACGCAGCGATAGGTGCGCCAAATTTCACTGTTCTATTCACAGCCTGTAGGAGCGGCGAGGATCGCGAATGGTTCGATACGTCGCAAACATTTCAGTCATTGGCAACGTTTCTTCGCCTCTTGCGCCGCTCCCACAAAGGCAATTACGCCAGCGCCTTGGCAACAAACGCGCCAATCTCAGCCAGCGGCACTTTCGTCGCTACCGTATCCCGCCGCGCCTGATATTCGACCATGCCTTCTTTTAAGCCGCGATCACCGATGGTGATGCGATGCGGGATGCCGATCAATTCCAGCTCAGCGAACATCACACCCGGACGCTCACCGCGATCATCCAGGGCGACATCAACGCCGGAAGCAGACAGGGAGATGTACAGCGAGTCGGCTGCCGCTTTCACCTCCGCGCTGCGGTCGTAACCAAGCGCGGCGATCACCACCTCGAACGGTGCCATCGCCTGCGGCCAAATGATGCCCTTTTCGTCATGATTCTGCTCAATCGCGGCGGCCACCACCCGGGTGACGCCAATGCCGTAGCAGCCCATTTCCATGACCTGCTCTTTTTGATCCTTGTCGAGGAACTTAGCTCCGAGTTTTGCGGAATACGCTTGCCCCAAGGCGAACACATGGCCCACCTCGATACCGCGACGCAGCCTGAGCACGCCTTTGCCATCAGGCGACGCATCGCCATCGACGACGTTGCGAATATCAGCAACGACGTCTGGCTCGGCGCAGTCACGCCCCCAGTTGCCGCCGGTGACGTGGTAGCCCGATTCGTTAGCACCACAAACGAAGTCCGCCATTGCTGCCGCGGTGCGATCTGCGACCACGATTACTGTTCCCGGATGCGCATTGCCGTGGCGCGGAACGGGCCCACAATAACCGGGCTCCACACCGAGATGAGCTTCGATCTCCTCGGGCGTTGCAGGCCGGTAATTCGCCAGCGCAGACACTTTGCCGAGCTTGACTTCGTTGACCAGGTGATCGGCGCGCAACATGCACAGCACGAAGCCCGAATTGCTCACGTACATCATCGCCTTCAACTGCTTCTCAAGCGGTAATTTCAGGAAGGTGCGAACGTCTTCGCAGGTCTTTTGCCCCGGCGTGTGAACCAGCTCCAGCGCCTCGCTTGCTGGCGCTCGTGGCGTGGCGGGGGCAATCCCCTCCGCCATCTCAAGGTTCGCCGCAAAATCCGAATCCGGCGCGTACGCGATCACGTCCTCACCACTCTCGGCGAGCACCTGAAACTCATGCGACGCGAAGCCACCGATGTTGCCCGTGTCAGCATTGACAGCGCGGAACTCAAGCCCGAGGCGCGTGAAAATCTTGCTGTACGCGTAGTACATGACGTTGTAGCTTTTCATCAATCCGTCTTTGTCGACGTCGAACGAATAAGCATCTTTCATGATGAATTCACGCGAACGCATCACGCCAAAACGGGGTCGACGCTCGTCGCGGAATTTGGTCTGAATGTGATAGAAATTTTTCGGCAACTGACGCCACGAGCGTAGCTCCTGCCGCGCGATGTCGGTGATCACTTCCTCTGAGGTGGGTTGCACAATAAAGTCGCGATCATGGCGATCCTTGATGCGCATCATCTCCGGGCCCATCTTGTCCCATCGGCCCGATTCCTGCCACAGCTCGGCGGGTTGAATCACCGGCATCAACAGTTCGACCGCCCCGGCTGCGTTCATCTCTTC
>JAYWAQ010000155.1:0-6378 GCA_043782305.1 Burkholderiales bacterium | reverse complement strand
ACGGATCCCACAGGATGCGACCTTCGACGCAATCCATGATGTAGAACATGGTGCCGATCACGCTCACGTCTTCGCACAAGGCGTACGCCCGCGCAACCGGCACGTTGGTTTCGGCAAGCGCGCTGATCACACGGAACTCACGATCCACGGCATGCGCGGACGGCAGCAACACGCCCGGTGGTTTGCGACGTAGTACGTAATTTTTGCCGCCCGCAGTCAGCCGGAAGGTCGGGTTTGATTGCCCGCCTTTGAACTGCTCCACAGTGAGCTCGCCAGAGTAGCCGGCGACGTGAGCGCCCATGTATTCGGCCAAACGGTTGACGTCAAAAGCGTGCTCGGCTGCAACAGGGCGGGTGCCAGAAAAATTGTCCGTATCACTCATGGCGGAAGCATACCCAACTGCTCATCGTCGTTTGACTAAATTAAATCGTGACACCCCCGTCGACGACGATGCTTTGCCCGGTAACGAACGAGCCAGCCCGTGACGCCAGAAAAATGGCGGCACCAGCGATCTCATCGGGTTCACCGATGCGGCGCAGCGGAGTGGTGGCGGTACGCAGTTTGAGCATCTCGGCGTCTTCCCAAAGAGCCTTCGCGAAATCTGTTTTGATTAAGCCCGGCGCGATGCAATTGACGCGAACATTGTGCGGGCCGTATTCAACGGCGAGATTGCGAGCCAGCTGAAAGTCCGCCGCCTTTGAGATGTTGTATGCGCCAATCACCGGCGATCCGCGCAACCCGCCAATCGAAGACACGATGATGATTGCGCCATCTTTGCGTTCGATCATTTGCGGCGCGACGAAACTGATCAGCCAGTGGTTCGCGATGACATTGTTTTCAAGTATTTTCCGGAACTGATCGTCCGCGATTCCGGCGAGCGGGCCGTAGTACGGATTGCTCGCAGCATTGCATACCAAAATGTCTATTTTTCCGAATTTGGCGTTAGTCGCTTCAACTAGATGCTGTAGATCACTCTTCGAGGAAATATTCGCAGGAATGGAAATCGCCCTGCCTTCACCATATTTCTGATTGATTTGCTCGGCCACTTCAGCGCACGGCTCGGCCTTGCGCGACGAGATCACCACGCTGGCGCCCGCTTCCGCCATGCGCTCCGCGATGGCCTTGCCAATGCCTTTGGACGAACCGGTGATAACGGCGACCTTGCCGGTGAGATCGAAAAGTGACATGGTATTGCTCCCTATTGACTTGGCCTAGCGCAGGCATCGACGCAATGTAATGCTGCGTGTGCATTGTGTTGCGCAACAAACCCGTTCTTCTAATTGTTGCGTTGTAGTTTACAAATTATCGTGCTCTGAGCGCTCGCACTTTTTCGCGGGGTATCACATGGCCAGCATGGAGCAGCGTTGGCAAATAGGCTCTAATCCTGTTCTTTAGAACTCGAGTGGGATGAGTCAACGATGAGTATTCGATTTGAAGGCAAGGTGGCGATTGTCACGGGCGCGGGCGGCGGTTTGGGCCGGTCTCATGCTTTGGCGCTTGCGGCGCGGGGCTGCAAGGTAGTCGTAAACGACTTTGGCCGGGCCACGCCCGATGCATCGGGAAACGCAGTGAGCGCTGCCGACAAGGTAATAGCAGAGATTCGCGCAGCGGGTGGCACCGCGATGGCAAATCACGCCTCGGTCACTGACGAGGTCGCAATTGCCAGCATGGTCAAAGACGTGTTGACCGCATGGGGGCGGATCGACATTCTGGTCAACAACGCCGGTATCCTGCGCGACAAGAGTTTCGGCAAGATGGAGATGAGCGACTTTCGACTGGTGCTGGACGTTCACCTGATGGGCGCAGCGATTTGCACCAAGGCCGTGTGGGACACGATGCGGGCGCAGAAATACGGGCGGATCGTGATGACGACTTCGTCCTCCGGTTTATACGGAAATTTCGGGCAGGCCAACTATGGTGCCGCAAAGATGGCGTTGGTGGGGCTCATGCAGACGCTTTCCATCGAAGGTGCAAAGGACAACATCCACGTCAATTGCCTCGCGCCCACAGCGGCGACACGCATGACTGCGGGCCTGATGCCAGAGGAAGTTCTGGCAAAGTTGAAGCCGGAATCAGTGACGCCGGGGTTGCTTTATCTCGTATCGGATGCCGCTCCGACCCGAGCCATTTTGTGTGCTGGCGCTGGCACGTTTGAGCGCGCTTACATCACGATGACGGGGGGCGTACACGTCGGTGATGGCGCGGACGCGGCTGAGCAAGTCGCCGCAGAATTTGCCGCAATTTCGGATCGTACCGAAGAGATGGTTCCCGAGAATGGCGGGGCGCAGGGAAAAAACGAAGTGGGTAAGGCGATGGCAGCGACCGCGTCAAAAGCCTGACGCGTCACTAACTCTTGTTTGATCAGGCGCTCTTCGCTGCGTACCGCCCGTATTCCATGCGGGCAATCGTACGGTTGTGTACTTCATCCGGCCCGTCCGCCAGCCTCATGGTGCGCATGCTGGCGTACTGCTTGCCGAGCCCTGCATCGGTCGATACACCCGCTGCGCCAAACGCCTGAATCGCGTTGTCGATGATACGCAACGCCATTCTCGGCGCGGCAACCTTGATCATTGCGATCTGCATTCGCGCGACTTTGTTGCCCGCTTTGTCCATCATGTCGGCGGCCTGAAGGCAGAGCAAACGCGTCATCTCGATGTCGATCCGCGCCTCGGCAACGCGCTCATCCCACACCGATTGGTCGGAGATTTTTTTACCGAAAGCGACGCGCGATTGCAGGCGTTTCACCATCTTCTCGAGTGCTAACTCCGCACTACCAATCGAGCGCATGCAGTGGTGAATTCGTCCCGGCCCTAGGCGCCCCTGAGCTATCTCAAAACCACGCCCCTCACCGAGCAAAATATTTTCAGCAGGCACGCGCACATCGCGGAAAACGACCTCAGCGTGACCGTGCGGCGCATCGTCGAATCCAAACACCGGCAGCATGCGAACGATCTCGATGCCGGGCGTATCAAGCTCAACCAGAATCTGCGATTGCTGCGAATGCGATGGCGCGGACGGATCCGTCTTGCCCATCACAATCGCGAGCTTGCAGCGTGGATCGCCGACGCCAGACGACCACCATTTACGCCCGCTGATGACGTAATGATCGCCGTCGCGCCGAATCGAGGTTTGAATATTCGTCGCATCGGACGAGGCGACATCAGGCTCGGTCATCAGGAAGGCTGAGCGAATTTCTCCGGCCAGCAGCGGCTGTAGCCACTTTGCCTTGTGCTCGGCGGAGCCGTAACGCGCGAGCACTTCCATGTTGCCGGTGTCCGGTGCGGAACAATTGAACACTTCTGATGCAAAACCAACGCGCCCCATCTGCTCTGCGCAAACTGCGTATTCCAGATTGGTCAATCCAGCGCCGCGATACGGACTGTCCGGCGGCAGCGAATCAACCGGCAGGAAAAGATTCCATAGCCCTTCAGTTTTGGCAATCGCCTTCAGCTCCTCGACGACTGGCACCACCTGCCATCGGTTTTCGCCAAAGCTCTTCATCTGCGCTGTGTAGGTTGGGATCGCGGGATAGACGTGCTGATCCATGAAAGCGATCACGCGTTCACGCCAGTAGGTCTGTCGTTCGGACATTGAAAAATTCATGGGGGCCTCCCGCCTGATTGATTGGACGTATTTGAATGCCATTAACTCTAGCAGCATGCGTCATGCAAGCTCGCTTGTCTCGACGGAACACGCCAACGCAGCAATCGGCAAAATTCGCATGACTGCTCCAAACTGTGTCCATGCCTTCGCCCTCTTCCCGGCCTCCGTAAACTGCGCGCTTTCACGAAAAGCGCGAAGCCATTTTGGGTGCTGCTGCGCTCCTGTCCAACGAACAGGTTTATCGCGGCGCATCAGTCGACAAGATTTCAGCGCGACTGAACGTCACCAAGGCGTCTGACCGAGAAAATGGGCTGCATCATGGTCCACGGCATGATGGTCGGGCCCATCCGCCCACTTGACGCCGCGATTGCTGCGCTGGTTGCAATGGGTGTCGTCAACGCCTCGGCAGAGCTCCAGCGCTGGGCACCGAGCGCTAACGTCGAGACCGCTTCCGACATGTATGTAAGACCCGTGTTCTGTGGTCTGTTCTGCAATTGACGAAGCTTCGTTGAACTGACGTTTCGGGCAACAGCTTTTTGGCAGAAGCCCCTTTCCACAAGGGCTAGGACGGTTTTTTACTCAATAGCGATAATGTTCGTATATTGCCTCCAGCCCCTATGCGGTCGCCGTTAGCTCATAAAGCTGATACGGCGGGTCATCCGATCTGTGTAGGCTCTAACACCAGCATCCACCGCGTCCGCGAGCCGCAATGGATGCCCCACGGCCGCCGCTTACGGCAGGGGCGGCGTAATGCCGAGGAGGTAACTTTCGATATCCACCGACCCCGTGCGCCGGGCACCCGCTGAAATCGCTGAAGCGATCAGCGCACTACCGCGCAGCCCCAGCAAATAGCGCATGATGAGCACGCCATCGGTGAGCGCATCGGTGCGGCCATCGCCATCAATGTCGAGCAGCGGCCTGATGTCATCAAGGCGCTGGGCGATCAGCGCGGGATCGGTTCCCGCCGTGTCCACGATCAATGCTGAACCACGAAGCCCAAACAGGTAGCGCACGATCAGTAAACCGTCGCTCTGGCCGAGATAGGACTGGTTGCCGTCCACGTCAAGGTTGAGCGGCGTCGCGACGGGCGCAAAGCTTGCCACGACCGAGGCGCTTGCCGACATCGCCAGCGTGCAGGTGCCACGGCCCGTGCAGCCGCCTGACCATCCGGTGAAATTGAAGCTTGGGTTCGGCGTCGCTGTCAGCGTGACAGTCGTCGCCGTCGCGTAGGTCTCGGCACAGTCAGCACCACAGTTGATGCCGGGCGGCGCGCTTTGCACCGTGCCCAACCCGGATCCAGCCCTGGCGACGTTGAGCACGATGGTGCCCGACGCGTTGACCGTTTGCGACAAAACTGCTGAGGTGCTCGCGGTATGGGCGCTGTCACCCGAATACGCCGCAGTCATCGGCCGCGCTCCCGCTGGCAAGGTGTCGGTGACGCACTGCGCCTGGCCGCCGGAAACAGGCACCGCAGTGCAGACGAGAGCCGCACCGTCAAGGAAGTTCACTGTTCCGGTGACGCTCGGTCCGACCCCGGTCACCGTGGCGGTAAACACCACCGTCTGACCGATCACTGTTGGATTGATATTGGCGGTAATCGATGTCGTCGTCGCGCCGATTGGCGTGGCGCTGTTTGACGCACCCGACGGCACGCTGTTGCCGACGCTATTGGTCGCGAAAACCGTGCACGAGACTGTTGTGCCATTGGTCAGGCCACTCACCACAAGGGGCGAGGCGACGCCACTTGCGCTCTGGCTGCCGCAGGTCGCGGTGTATCCGGTAATGTCGAGCCCACCGAGATTGGCTGGCGCGGCGAAGCTCACTGTGACTTGACCACTGCCAGCTGTCGCCGCCGCGGAAGTGGGCGAGCCCGGCACCACGGCGGCCTTGGCCATTTGTTGCAGTGTGACGGCGTCGCCTGACGAAATCCCAAGCCCGGAGGCAACCGCATCACCCGCGCCAAATTGCGTTGGGTCTTGTCCGGTCAGACGTGCAAAGTGCACCAGCGCACTCACGTATGAACCGTATTTGCTGCCGTGCGTACGATCCAGCCACCACAGATTGATCGGTCCGCTCTCGTCGTAGGTGCCACTGGCGTTGTAGAAGCCGCTGTTCTTCACCACGCCCGCATTGACCGCCTTTTGAAAGGCGTTGCCCGTGGCAATCACGCCGGAGAACTGGCTGTTGCCGGTCACGAGCGAGCTGAGCGCGCTGTTCATGTCGGTGGTGATGTCGTTTAAGTTCAGCGTCGTCGTGCTCTGCGCGGTGTAGAACACGTTGTTGTCGCCTGTCGTGCTGCTGCCGTTCGCGCCAGCGGCACAGGTCGGATCGACCAATGGTGCGCCGTCGTTTGAGGTGTAATCGGCTACGGTGCATTTGTGGGCTTCAACCATGTCCGGTCGCGACCAGTTCTGCATCACGTAGACCTTTGCGCCTGGGTTCGCATTGAAGTTCGGCGGAATCGTACGCGGCGTTGTATTCGAGCTGGTACCAAAGCCTTCAGCTGCGTAGATGGCCTGCTCCGTGGTGACGAGATCAGTTGCTTGCCCGTTGCCTTGATGGACGTACTTTGCGATTTGATTGGCGTAGGTTTTGAACGATGCCGGGTTGCCGTTTTTTGATTTGTTCGCGGGCAGCGGCTCGTCGCTTTGTCCCTGCACCATGACGATGTCCCACTTCTGGCTCGCGATGTTGCCGCGCAGGTCCCAGACGGCGTTGGACGTATTCAGGAAATGCCCGCGCAGCGTGGCCGCGTTACGGGTCGACAACGAGACG
>JAYWAQ010000154.1:0-2287 GCA_043782305.1 Burkholderiales bacterium | reverse complement strand
CGGGTGTCCTCGGTGAGGACGACATTCGGGCGACCAATGCCTATCTGACGGACTAGCTCCCCCGTTCAACACGCCAAAACCAAGTTCCTGCGACTTGCGTACACTTCCAATCAAACGCAGTTGACGGGGATACACAATGGGTCGCAGACGGGTATTTTTTGCTGGTTTCCTGTGTGTTTGCGCTTCAGCAGCAGCAATGGGGCAGGCGCCTAACGACGCTGCCCTGGCGGCATATGGTGGCTTCGCGGGTCTGAGCAAAATCACTCAGGATTTCGTCGAGCGCATCCAGAAAAACCCAAGCATCGGACGCTTCTTCAAGGAAGCTGATACCGAGCGTTTGCAGGGCATGCTGACCGATCAATTCTGCGACGTGCTCGGCGGCGGCTGCAAGTATGGAGGCAAATCCATGAAGGAAGCGCATCGCCAGATGAAAGTCGCCAGCGCTGACTTCAATGCGCTGGCAGAGGAGCTGCAAAACGCACTCACCGCCGCTAACGTGCCATTTGCCGAGCAAAACCGACTGATCGCAAAATTGGCCCCGATGCAGCGGGATGTTGTCGAGAAATGAGCCGGATCGCCAAATGCTTTAGCGTCTTTGCATTCGCGTTCGTGAGTTTGGCGCAGGCAGGCACGGTGGTATCCATCGCCAGTGACCGCGATGGCCTGGCGATGACCAACGTGGTGATCGCGCTCAAGCCCATTGGTGTGGCGGCTCCGGTGACACTGCCCGCAGTGATCACGGTGACTCAGGAGGCGATGACCTTCAAGCCCTACATCTCAATCATCCGCAAAGGCTCAAGCGTCGTATTCGCCAATCGCGATACGGTTGAGCATCACATCAAATCTTTTTCCAGCAGTCGCCCGTTCGAAATCGCGGTGCACAGGCCCGGGGACACGCCGCCGCCGATCCGTTTTGACAGCGAAGGCGCCGTCGTCGCGTATTGCATTTTGCATGACTGGATGCGTGCTTACGTGTATGTCGCCGACACGCCCTGGTACGGTACGTCCGACGTAAGCGGCATCACGCGCATGGACAACATTCCTGCGGGCGACTATGAAGTCACCGCGTGGCATCCGGATTTGGGCCAATTTAAGCCTCCGTTGACGGCAAAGCTGACCGTTCCGGCGAGTGGCTCAGCGCAGGCCACGTTTAAATTTGAATTCAAGCCACGCGCAATACGCCAGGCACCGAAGAGCTCAGCCGTTAAAACCGCTGAGTTGCATCAGCACTAACGACGGACTTTGCGGGAGCGGTCGTTGCGCTATTCCACGCGCTTGACGGAGATGCCACGTTTCTCTAGCGCGTCGAGCAAATTATTTTCGCCAAACATGTGGCCGACGCCGATCACTACAAAGTGTTTCTCGGGGCTTTTGAAGTAACTGTCAATGCGCTCGGCCATCGCCGGATGGCGATTGTCGAACACGCGCTGCTTCGCAAGCATGCCCTCTTTGCTATCGCCGAATTCTTCCACCACCACTTTGTTCAGCGAAGGCCCGTCGCCCGCGCGGTAGGCGGTCAGCATTTGATCAAGCCGCTTTTCCATGCGGTTTTGCCGCACCGCCGCCAGAAATCGCGATAGCGCAGCCGTCGTTTCAGCGGGCGTTGCGTCAGCTAGTGCGCCACATTGCTGGGCGCCGCCTTCGACTTCAACCACACGCTTTTTCGCGGCTTTCGCCTCACGCAGAAACACGACATCGAGTCCGCGCGAAAAATCCACCCCGAGCTGATTCAACTCAGCACCGACCAGCGCGAGATTGACCATCCAGAGCTTTCGCTTGTTGATTGCGACTTCCGGAATGTTCGATGCCCGGACGTATCCATTGAGCGCCGCAAAGTCGTCAGCCGACAACATGTTTTCCAGCTTCTCGTCGGTCGCCGCGAGCTTGACACAGGCCTGCTGCGTTTCAGGCAACGTGATGTCGGCCTCGACGGCCAACACCTTTGAGCCTTCGAAGCGCGTAATCACGGACTCCGGAACTGGATAGAAATCCGGCTTGCCAACATGCAGCGAACCAAACAGCGTGATTGTTTTGTCGCCCTTGGTCAGCTCCCAGAGAAAGGGCTTGGTGATTTGTGCGCCAGCCTGTGTGCAGAGTGCCACACCCGCCGCCAGCACCAGTGAAAGAGAGAAACGCGAAATTTTCATAGAAGGATCATAACGAGACGAGTTGACAGGACACAAACGGTGTTACCTACGGATCAGACGACTTTCACCGGTTTTGGTTGCGACCAGGGGGCGACTTTCGGCAACAACAACATGCCCGGAATGCCCAGCACGAAGCAGAT
>JAYWAQ010000153.1:0-6399 GCA_043782305.1 Burkholderiales bacterium | reverse complement strand
ATGGCTCTTGTCAGGTCTTTTTCAGTGCTCGTTTTTTTGACGAATAGTCGATTTGAAAATGACCGTAAACAGAAGTGCCTCAGCAAATTAAGACAGCGTGACCGTTGATTGCAGTTTGAGCTGCACGTTGCCGCGCCCATGCACTGGGTGCCAGCGCTGAAGGTAAAAAAATGGAGCCAGTTAGACGCCATTTTTTAAGCGACGACGGCAAAGAGCTGCCAGACAGGCGAGTGGGGGCACGGCAATTAGCCCCACAGCACGAGATCAGCATTCCAGCCGCGGCACCGCAACCCTTCGCTTGTGCCGCGATCGAACGCGAGTTTGCAGAATTCAACCAACGGTCACGATTCGGCGTATGATCGGTTGCATGATGTCTTCACGGCCTACCGAGCGACGCATTGCGTTCTCGTCAGTCACCTGTCTCGCAGCATTTATTGCCCTATCCGTGCATGCTGCTGATCGATTGACAACAGGCCATTATGAATTCACCGTAACGCCCGACGGCAAGACTCAGTCACTTCCGCACTGCCTCACAACTGAAGTGGCTAAAAGCGCCAACTGTGATATTTGTGCCTGTTCAATAGTTGCTACGCCAGCCATCCCCTAAACAGGTTGCAATCATGATCACAACATCGCTATACCGATCCTTGCTTCAAGCAGCGGCTTGCATCGTGGGCGTCCTGTCATTGGCAACTGCCCATGCGATACCAGCGACCAACGAAATTTTGAGCATCGACTACGACGAGGTCGGGCGCTTCAGCGTCTCCACGGGCAGCCGCCACCCGGTTCCCAATGAGACCGTATTTTTTGGCACAGGAACCTCCTATATTTCGGTGCGGGACGCTGCCCGTAAGCAGGTGTTCGTCAATTTCGATTACGTCACCGCTGACGCTCAGGGTGACACAGCCTTCGCGATGGGTCAGGGCACGACACAGGCCATCGGTAGTCGAGGCTTTCGCACCACTTGGGTGTTGCCAAATTTCAACGTGGTGCAGGAGGTAGAAATTGGTGGCACCACACTCGCAGACACCAACGTGCGTCACGAAGTGGCGGTAATTAATACCAGCTCCTCCGCTCTGAGCTACGGTGTGCGCTATCTGTGGGACTGGCAAATTGCGGGCAACGACGCCTCCCTGGCGCGTCCGCGCAATCCCGATGGCCCATTCACGAGCAAGTTCGTCGCGTTCACGCCACCCAACTTCAGCGCCTATGAACAAACCGACAGTCTTTTATCGCCCAAATTCTCCATCTACGGCACCGTGTCTGGCGGCACAACCGCCTTGCCACCGACGCCACCGGATCGGCTGGCCTACGTCTCGTGGGCCTATTTCCACGATAAATATTGGGATGAACCGGTGTGCTGCGAGGATCTTGATAGCGCGGTCGTCTACTGGTGGGGCTACTCCACGCCATTGACTTTAGCGCCCGGCGCGTCTACCAGCTTTCGCCAATTCGTAACAACGGTAGCTGGATCCATCGGAGTGAACGCATCAACCACTAAAACGCTCACGGAATACATCTACAACCCGTTGAATTATTACTTTCTTACCTCTCGTAATTCGGACAAAACGGCGCTCGACGCGGCGCCGGGTTGGCAACGCACGGGCCTAAGCTTCACGGCCCTTGCAGATGCCGATCCCGGTACCCGTGCCATCAAGCGCTACTACTTTGACCAAATCGCGAAGAATCAGTCGCGCGGCAGTCATTTCTACACATTGGTAGCGGCAGAAAAAACCGCGCTCAATAGTCTGAATCCGAGTAATCAGCAATTGCCCCGTCTGCCTTACGATGAAGGTGTGGACTCGTACGCATTTCCGCCCCTCGTTGAAGGCGTAGGCGGAAGTTGTGCCGTCGGGCAGACGCCGGTCTATCGCGTGTTTCGCGGTCAGGCTCGTTTTCCCGATGACCCCAATCACCGACTCACGACTAATCTCGCCACTTACAACCAGTTTGTAGCGCTGGGATGGGATGCTGAGGGCGTCAAGATGTGCGTTCCGAACTAGCGCTGGTCGAGCGCCTTGTTCGCGGATCTGGCACACCATAGCTGGCACTGTTAGCCTTTATCAGTTCGCTTCATGCAAGGCCCGGGCACGCCTCAATAGGTCGTTCATGATGTAGTCAGTCGAGCGCTCGATGTTTCTTCGATCACTTTGATCAACATGTCTGTTGGTAGTCTGCTGTTACTGCACCACGCTCTGCGCATCGAGACGGATCGCAGATGGGCCATCGTAAACCCCGTGGTGCGCGAGAATTCTGCCGCGCATGATAGATGCATCAACTCGATGATCACAGCACGTGTTCGCGCTCTACTGATTTGACCAGCGTGCCGAAAACGGTGAATACGTTCCAACGTGAGAGACGCCGGACGGCGAAGCTCCGCCACGGACCGCATCGCGTTAAAAAAACAACATCAACGTAGACAAAGCGACCAAGCTGATTGCCACCTACAGCGCCACGGACGCCAGCGTCCATGACTCGCAAGTGATCGATTCGTTACTGCGTCCGGCCAACGGAGAAGCTGCAGGCGGGGCTGCGCTCTACGCTGACAGCGCCTATCGGAGCGAGTCCACCGAGCAGGTCCTCGTCGAGCGCGGGCACGACAGCCAGATTCACGAGCGTGCGTGCCGCAACATCCCGCTGACTGAGCGTCAAGAAGTGAGCAACACCGAGAAGAGCCGCAACCGCGCCGGAGTGGAACACGTCTTCGGTACGATGGAGAACTCGATGGGGGGAATCTTCTTGCGCTCAATCGGCAAGGCACGTGCGACGGTGGGCATAGGGCTGATGAACCTGGTCTACAACCTGCTTCGGGTGGAGACGCTGATTCGACACAACGTGTTCGATTTCGGTAGGGTTACTACGTCCGCGCTGCGGACAGCGACCTGAAAAAGCCGCTGAAATCGGATGCAAATGATCGCAGGCTCGACAAAAAACACGATGGGGGTACCGAAAACGCTGCCCTCGACGAATACTGTTATCGCTGGGGTGTCGCCATCACTTCAAACAGGAGATTCGCGCCACGCGCTGACGGATTTCACGATTTATAGAAGTGCCCTAAAGAAGCTGGTTTGCATGCGATGCGGCCTTGTTGCGATGGTCTACTTATAACGTTCAACAGCCTCTGCCGTTGGCTGATTTCACAGGGAATTTATAGGAGTGCCCTTTGTTCTTTGTTCTACTGACGGTATCTTCGGCGCGAATTCGGCAAAACTTCAGAAAAGTTTCGGCAAACCGTCGGGACGGGCGGCATGGCGTTGCGTACATTGTTTGACAGATCCGACATGGCGCTCAAGCTAAACCCTGCGCACCGGACATCACCAACCAACAGGAGGCCTGACCATGAATTCAACGACCGAACTCAAAGCCCGCACTGCTACGGCCAATGGCCGATGGTGGGGCGCGCGCGCCCTTGATTGGAGCGAGTTGCAGGAGCCGCTTTTTCACCCGGTCTATGACGCAGTCTTCAAGCGCGCTGGCCTGCAAGCTGCCACGCACTACCTCGATGTGGGCTGTGGCTCTGGCCTCGCCGTGCAAATGGCTGGAAAACTGGGTGCCACGGCGTGTGGCATCGATGCGGCACAAAACCTGCTGGACATTGCCAAGGGACGTTCGCCGGAAGCGGATTTGCGTCTGGGCGACCTGGAGGAGTTGCCCTTTGGCAATGGCCGTTTTGATCTGGTCACGGGTTTCAATGCTTTCCAGTACGCGGGCAATCCGGTTCGGGCTTTGGGCGAGGCAAAACGCGTCGCCAAACCCGGTGCCAGCGTCGTGATCGTCACCTGGGGGCCGCCCGACGGCATGCAGGCGGCTTCGCTAGTGGCCGCTTTGCGTGCGGTGTTGCCGCCCCCGCCTCCCGGCGCGCCGGGGCCTTTTGCGCTGTCCGACGAAGCGACCCTGCGCGCGTTTGCAGCCCAGGCGGGGCTAGCGCCAGGCGAGATGTTTGATGTTGATTCGCCATGGCACTACGACAGCCTGGATCACGGTCTGCGCGGGCTGAAATCGGCCGGCGTGGGGGTGCGGGCGATAGAGCACTCGGGCGAAGACAAGGTGGATGAGGCGCATCGGCAGGCCCTGGCCCCTTTTGCGCAGGCGGACGGCAGTTATCGAATTGCGGCGACCTTCAGGTGTTTGATGACACGGGTGTGAGGGAGCTCCCGCTACCCTGCTGATTGAGCGGGTCGGCTGTTTGATCGACAAATGCCTGAAGTTCATCAAGAAATTGCTGCCAGGCGGGCTCTTGCTCCAGCAAGATGTGGTTTCGGCTTTCCAAGGTGACGAAACGCGCGCCTTGGATGTGCCCCGCAATGTATCGCGCTTCGTCAAGCGGCACACGGGGGTCGTCACGACTGTGGATCACCAGCGCAGGGCATTGGACTTGACACAGTAAATCGCCAATATCCATGGTCTCATAAGCGGCAATCAAATGCGCCGCGTTTTCAGGCGATGTTGATGTGCGTTGCAACTCGGTGAACCACTGGTATTGCTCGGGCGTGCTGTCTGGAATCAACATGCTGGTGAAAATCTGCCGAAACGCAGGATTGGGCCGACCCCATCCGATTTCGATCAGTTGTCGCATCGCCTGCGCTTCCTTGCGGTCCTGCTCGCTTGGGTTTCGCGCCAGTCGCCCTCGCGCAAAAGCGCCATAGAGCACCATGGTTTTAACTCGCTCCGGGTGCAGCGCGGCGTAGGCGATGGCAACGCCTGCGCCCTGTGAAGAGCCTAAAAGCGAAAAACGATCCAACCCGGCGGCATCGACCACGGTTTCAAGGTCACTGAGCGCCAGTTCAAATGAAAACCCGGGCACTTGGCGGTCTGACAGACCGCAACCGCGGCAGTCGTAACGTACCAGCTTATTTTTGGACGAGAGTGTCCGCAATCGGGATCGCCACACCGGGCTGTCCCAGTCCGCTTCCAGATGGTTGATCCAGGTGCCTACCTCCACCAAAGGCGAGCCAAGACCTGCCACGCCGTACGCCAACTGAACCTTGTCTTGGGTAGTGCAGAACTGGATTTTCTGCGCCGCCGCCCGTTTCTGCTGCGCCGACTCCAAGTTTGGCTGCGCCCATACCCCATTGGATACCAGCGTAACCAGGGCTTCAAAAATATAGCCGCGTCCGCGCACCGTTTTGACGAAGGTTTGCGACTCGTCCCCTAAGGCTGCGCGCAATTGAGCGACACACTGAACCAGCGAATCGTCGGTGACAACCGCATGAGGCCATACTGCCTTTACCAATTCATCCTTGGTCAAGAGCCGCCCGTGATTCTGCACGAAATAGGTCGCCAGCCTGAAGGCCGTCGGCCCCAGCGGCAAAGCTTGCCCGTTTAGCTGGAATTCCCCCCGATGCAAGTCCAAAACGGCATCGAGCTGTTTTCGCTGGCTCGCTTGGACAAGTGACAGTTTCGATAGCATTTCAGCGATCCTTCAGCGTTTCTGCATGTGTTTTTGCCGCGATTTGTTTTCGCCGATTGAATATTGAGCCACGGGGGTGCGGCGTAAAACTGAGACTGATTTATGCCGTGATCCCTAGGCTTTCCCGGTATTCCATCGGACTGAGTGAGCCAAGAGATCTTGATGCGCTTTTCGTTATACCAGCGGATGTAGGAGTCAACGATCTGGATGAACTGTACGATAGTGATGTCCAGCGTAAGCGTCTGGTCTGCACCGTATTGACGGTGCAGACCAGATGCTTACGGTAGATCCGTCTAAACCCATTGACGAATTCCCCACTCGTTCCAGCATCGTGCCGCCGAACCCGACGATCTAAGCGCCGAGGATACGCGCGTAGACGAGACCGGCGCCGCATACCACGCGGCTGCGTTAAGCGCGCTGGCGCGATCGTTCAAGCGCGTCGAGCAAGCGATTAACGGCCGCCGCGCTGCGGGTGAAGCGGGCGCACGGGCCGCTCAAATGCTCAGGCATCTAACATTCAATGACGATATTGGGTTGAACGCGTGCTGCGCCCGGGTCAACGCGCGATGAATGCCTGGCCTTGGCGGCGCACCACCTCCAGCAGATTGCCCATGGCCAAGTTAATGTCGATGAGGTGCAGCCCCCAGTCGTCGAGGACGCGGCCGCTCGCGCCAAAGACGATGTCGCCCGGCATCTCGATTGGGCGCGTGCCTGCCGCGCCTTCGTCCATAGAGAGCGAGAGATAGGACGTGGCGCCCTGCCGCACGCAGCCGAGCTTCAGCAGACCCGGCACGTCCAAGAACGGGGTGTTGACCGAGGCCATCATTGCATTCCAACCGGGCATGCGCGCGTCGGTACGGCCGAGCAGGTCGCCGCGCGACGGCAACATGGACGTCACTGGAATGCCGCTCAGCACCACCGGGTCGACACAGACGATGTCCTGGGCCCGGCGTGTTGCTGCGGCCGAAGCGCGAGTTCGAAGGGGGCGG
>JAYWAQ010000152.1:0-2296 GCA_043782305.1 Burkholderiales bacterium | reverse complement strand
CGCTGTGGCGCAAGATGCTCACGATGTTGTTCGAAACGGGCCATCCGTGGATCACGTTTAAAGACCCGTGCAACATCCGTTCACCGCAGCAGCACGTCGGCGTCGTGCATTCGTCGAACCTCTGCACCGAGATCACCCTCAATACGAGTGACACCGAGATCGCGGTCTGCAACCTGGGTTCCGTGAACCTCGTCAATCACATGATTGAAGTCGATGGCGGCTACGTGCTCGACCACACCAAGCTGCAAAAGACGATCCGCACCGCAATGCGCATGCTCGACAACGTGATCGACATCAATTACTACGCGGTCAAAAAAGCGCGCACGTCGAACCTGAAGCATCGCCCGGTGGGCCTTGGCATCATGGGCTTCCAGGATGCGCTGCACATGATGCGCACCCCCTACGCCTCGCAAGACGCAATGGAATTCGCGGATCGCTCGATGGAGGCGGTTTGCTATTACGCTTATTGGGCCTCGACCGAACTTGCCGAAGAGCGCGGTCGTTACAGCTCATTCAAGGGCTCGCTGTGGGATCGTGGCATTCTGCCGTTTGATTCGCTCAAACTGCTGGCCGAAGAGCGCGGCGGTTACGTCGAAGTCGATCAGTCGATCAGCATGGATTGGGACGCGCTCAAAGGCCGCATCAAAGCCCACGGCATGAGGAACTCGAACTGCGTGGCCATCGCACCAACCGCGACGATCTCAAACATCATCGGCGTATCCGCCTGCATCGAACCGAATTACGAAAACCTGTTCGTCAAATCGAATCTGTCGGGCGAATTCACCGTCATCAACGAGCACCTCGTGGACGACTTAAAAGCACGCGGCTTGTGGGACGAAGTGATGATTTCGGATCTCAAATACTTCGACGGTGCGCTCGCCAAGATTGATCGCATCCCCGATGACCTGAAAGCCAATTACGCCACTGCGTTTGAGATGGATGTGTCATGGCTGGTGGAGGCTGCATCGCGCCGTCAGAAGTGGATCGATCAGGCGCAGTCGCTCAATATTTACATGGCCGGCGCCTCGGGCAAGAAGCTCGACGAAACCTATAAGCTCGCATGGAAACGCGGCCTCAAAACCACGTACTACCTGCGCACGCTAGGAGCCACCAGCGCCGAGAAATCGACAGGCAAGGGTGGCGAGTTGAATGCCGTTTCTTCATCCGGCGGTGCCCATGCAGCGAAGGCCGCCACGTCGACGGCCTCGCCCGTGGCTGCGGCGCCAACGCTTGCGCCTGCCGCCAGAACTAATCCAGCCGTCGAGGCTGATCTGCCAGCGACTGACATGAAATTCTGCTCCATCGACAGCCCTGATTGCGAGGCCTGCCAGTAGGCGCGCGTGGGCGTGCCGCACTTAATGACGCATTCATTACACAATCAGAAAAATCGTATCAGCTAACCGCGCAATAATGGGCGTTACCGGGAACATCAGCACTCGCTGATGCGTATCCAGTAATCACATCACACCTAGGAGACCAAAATGGGTTTTTTCAGTTTTATTAAAGACGCCGGCGAAAAATTGTTCGGCCACAAAGAAGCAGAAGCCGCCGCTGCAGCGGCCGCCGCATCGGACGATGCAGCCGCTAAAGAAAAGCTTGACGCTACCAACCGCGCAGCGGGCGACGCCATCCAGGCCTACATCGAAGCGCAAGGCCTGACCATCACGGGTTTGGTTGTCACCTTTGATGCCGCGTCATCGACCGTGAACCTGTTCGGCGTCGCAGCCGATCAGGCGACCAAAGAGAAGGCGCTCCTCTGTTGCGGCAACGTCTCCGGCGTGAGCAACGTGAACGACAATATGTCGGTCGACTTGTCCGAGCCCGAAGCCACGTATCACGACGTCGTCCCGGGCGACAACCTGTCAAAAATTGCCAAGGCTGCTTACGGCGACCCCAACAAGTACATGGTGATCTTCGAAGCCAACAAGCCGATGTTGTCGAATCCGGACAAGATCTACCCTGGTCAGAAGCTGCGCATACCGCCACTGTAGTTCGTACGCGCCCTCCGCTACCGGAGGGCGCGCCGCAAAGCAAATCCCGACGCAGTTCACAATTGTTCGGGGGTTGCGATGAGGGCTCTGCGAACGTGTCACCGCAAGACACGCACCACACACAGAACCCTGATCGCAGCAAACAACTACTCATGTGATTCATGCCGGTAACGGCTGATTCACCCCCCGAGCGAAGGGGGAGTGGCGTTGGCTGTAAGTGCAGTGGCGTAGCTCGGCTCGCGCGAGTGACGCTACCGCGATTTGCATACCCTCTTGCCCGACGTTCACAACAAACCGACGGCCGA
>JAYWAQ010000151.1:0-2298 GCA_043782305.1 Burkholderiales bacterium | reverse complement strand
GCAAAACGACGACTTTGTATTCGACGCTGAAGACCCTCGCCACACCCGAAGTGAATGTGTGCACGGTGGAAGACCCAATCGAGATGGTGGAACCGTCGTTTAACCAGATGCAGGTGCAGCCGCAGATTGGTGTGGACTTCGAGAGTGGCGTGCGCACGCTCATGCGGCAGGATCCGGACATCATCATGGTCGGCGAAATTCGCGATCTGCCGACCGCCGAAATGGCCGTGCAGGCGGCGCTCACGGGCCATCTGGTGCTCACGACCTTGCACACGAACGACGCGCCAACGGCGATCACACGTCTGATTGATCTGGGCGTGCCGCCGTACCTCGTCAATTCAACGGTGGTGGGCGTCATGGCGCAGCGCCTGGTGCGTACGCTTTGCTCAAGCTGCAAAGAACCTGCTGGACCAATCAGCGATGACGATTGGGCTGCACTGACCAAACCGTATCGCGCGACAAAACCTGCGACGACCTACAAAGCCGTGGGTTGTCTTGACTGCCGCATGACAGGCTATCGCGGTCGCGCGGGTTTGTATGAGGTGATGGTGATGACGCCAGAAATGCGCAAGCTCGTGATTAACGGCGCGAGTATGGATGATCTGCGAGAGCAGGCTTTTCGCGATGGCATGAAGCCGTTGCGGGCGTCCGGGGCGCACAAAATTGCCACCGGTTTGACGACTGTAGAAGAAGTGGAGCGCGTTGCTCCACCGGTGTAGAGATTGAGGCAACAGGGAGCCGTTTGCTCTAACGTTGCAAATAATGACGATAGATTTCGCAGGAGGATAGTTTGCAAATCGAACTAATTGGCCTTGGCAAGATGGGGGCCAACATGGCCCGGCGCTGGGCGCGCGGTGGCGTGCAGGTCGTGGCGTTTGATCGCAGCGCTGAGGCGCGAGAGTCGGTCGTTGAAGCCAACATCACGCCAGTCGCGTCGCTGGCCGAAGCACTAACCATAGTCCCTACACCTCGTATCGTCTGGATGATGTTGCCATCCGGAGAAATCACCGAAAGCACCATCGATACCTTGATTCCGATGATGAGCAAAGGTGATTTACTGGTCGACGGTGGGAACGCAAATTACAAAGACTCCGTGCGTCGTGCAGTCAAGGTCAACGCTGCGGGGATCGGCTACGCCGACGTTGGCGTGTCCGGCGGTGTGTGGGGCTTGCAGAACGGCTACTGCGTGATGACGGGCGCGACGCCTGAGAGCTACGCCATGCTCAAACCGTATCTCGAAGTGCTCGCGCCATCGAAGACGCAGGGCATCGTTCACGCGGGCGCAGTGGGCGCGGGCCACTACGCCAAGATGATTCACAACGGCATCGAGTACGGCATGATGCAGGCGCTGGCTGAGGGCTTTGCGCTCATGGAGGCGAAGAAGGATTTTGCGATGCCGATTGCCGACATTGCCGAGGCTTGGCGTGATGGCTCGGTCGTGCGTTCATGGCTGCTTGACCTCACCGCTTCCGCGCTTCAGAAGCCCGACGAAATTGCCGCGATTGCGCCTTATGTTGCGGATTCGGGAGAAGGGCGTTGGGCGGTGGAAGCGATGCTTGATCTCGGTGTCCCCGCGCCCGTCACCGCGCTCGCGTTGACTACTCGTTTTGCAACGCAAGGCAAGGGCGATTACGCTGCCAAGCTGCTCGCGCAAATGCGCGCAGGGTTTGGCGGACATGCGGTGAAGAAGCAATGATCCGAGCGTGCTCGCTGTGCTTAGTCCCCTCTCCCGTCGGGAGAGAGCTAGGGTGAGGGGGCGGTGGAAGCAGGAACCAAGGTGAGCCCAGCGTGAACCCCGTGATCGTCATGGGCGTCTCAGGCTGCGGCAAGACCACGGTCGGTCGGTCGCTGGCCGAACGTCTGAAGGCAACCTTCCTCGACGCCGACGATTTTCATCCCGTCGCCAATGTAGAAAAAATGCGTACGGGTACTCCGCTTAATGACGAAGATCGTGCGCCATGGTTAGCCACGTTGAATCGCGAGTTGCGCGAACGCAGCCAACACGGTGAGCGGGTCGTGCTCGCATGCTCAGCGCTGAAGCGTCGTTATCGTGAAGCCATCGGCGCGGAGCTTCCTCATGTCGACTGGATTTTTCTCGACGGCAGTTTCGAAGTGATCGCTGCGCGTATGCGCGAGCGGCCCAATCACTACATGCCGGAGTCGTTGTTGCGTAGCCAGTTTGAAGCGCTGGAGCGCCCTGAAAACGCGATTCACATTTCTATCGAATTGAGCGCCCCGGAACAGGTGGAGGCTGCGCTTTCAGCGCTGGCGATTTAGTCGCCTTCAAGCGGCTTTCGC
>JAYWAQ010000150.1:0-6449 GCA_043782305.1 Burkholderiales bacterium | reverse complement strand
CGTGCTCGCAATGTTGGTGTACGAACGGCCTAATTTGCTGCTGCTGGACGAGCCGACGAACCATCTGGACATCGAGATGCGGCAGGCGCTAACGCTCGCGCTGCAGGACTACGAAGGCGCGCTCGTGGTGGTCGCGCATGACCGGCACATACTGCGCGCATGCTGTGATGAGCTGTGGCTGGTTGCGGACAAAACGGTGCGCACGTTTGACGGCGATCTGGATGATTACCGCGTCTGGTTGCGCGAACAGCGCGCGAAGCCCGTCGGCGCCAAGGCTGCGACCGACGCACCGTCGCGCAAGGTTGACAAACGAGCTGAAGCGGAGGAACGGCAACGCCTCGCAGCCGCGAGAAAACCCGTGCAAAAGCGGGTCGACGCGATTGAAAAGGAAATCGCCCGGTTGAGTGGCACGCGCGACACGCTAGATGCGTGGCTCGCGTCGGAAGCGGCCTACAGTGCCGATTCCGCCACGATGCTCGGTGACAAGACTCGTCAACGCGGTGAGATTGCCGCAAAAATTGCTGCGCTGGAAGATGAATGGATGGAGAAGAACGAAGAGATGCAATGGACGCCGTAAATCAGGACTTGATTCCGGTTTTTGATCTCGCTTCGTTTGGGGACGACTACGCCCAGCTGGGCGCTGCGCTTGGACGTGCGGCAAGAGATACCGGATTTTTCTGCATTACACATCACGGTATTGATGCTGCGCTCATCGAGCAGGTGTTCTCGCAATCAGCACGCTTTTTCGCGCAAAATTTGGCGGATAAATCGGCGCTGTCGATCAAGCACTCGGGCAACAATCGCGGCTACGTCGCGCTCGGCGAAGAGCGGCTCGACGCGGCAAAGCCCGGTGATGTGAAAGAAGCGTTCAATATCGGTTGGGACTTGCCGCCGGATCATCCCGAGGTGATTGCAGGCAAGCCATTTCGCGGCTTCAATGTCTGGCCCGATGCCAGATCATTTTCCAACTTTCGCTCGACGATGCTCGCGTATTTCGAGGCCTGTCATCAACTGGGCATGCAATTGCATCGCGCCCTCGCGCACGACCTCGGTGTTGCCGAAGATTTCTTCGAGAACAAGCTCGACCAACCGCTCGCTACGCTGCGTTTGCTGCACTATCCATCGCGCCCTGATCGCTTCGAGCCGGGCCAGATTGGCGCGGGCGAACACACCGATTATGGGAATATCACCCTTCTCGCGACCGATGATGCAGGCGGACTCGAAGTGCGCACACGCGACGGTGAGTGGATGTCGCCACCCAACCTTCCCGGCGCGCTGATTTGCAATATCGGCGACTGCCTGATGCGCTGGACGAACGATGTGTACGTCTCAACGCCGCATCGCGTGGTCAATCCGGTCGGCCGCGAGCGCTATTCCGTCGCGTTTTTCCTTGACCCCAATCCCGATGCGGTGGTGACGTGTTTACCGAGTTGCATGTCAGCGGATAAGCCCGCGAAGTATCCTGCGACGACGGGTGCTGAATATCTGAAGGAACGACTTGATGCGACGTACGCACATCGAGAGAAGCAATAGCAGCTTTTATGTAAAAGCGCCGCTGCACAAGGGCTTCAGGCGATTGACGGCCTAAGTCGAAAAATTGACTTTCTGGCGGCTAGCCCCTTTGCAGGAAGGATTAAAGCCAAATGCTGTATGGCCAAAAAACTACGCGTAGGTGTAAAAACCACGTCCTGTTTTGCGCCCCAGATACCCCGCAGCAACCATCTCCTTCAGCAGCGGCGCAGGACGGTATTTCGGATCGTTGAAGCCTTCGTAGAACACGTTCATCACGGCGATCATGATGTCGAGGCCGATCATGTCGGCGAGCGCGAGCGGGCCGATCGGCTGGTTGGTGCCGAGCTTCATGCCAGCGTCGATGTCTTCGGCCGTAGCGAGTCCTTCCTGCAGGCACAAAATCGCTTCGTTGATCATCGGGCACAGAATCCGGTTAACGACGAAACCCGGTGAATTTTTCACCGTGATCGGCGTTTTTCCGAGTGCCACGGCGAAGTCTTTAGCTGTCGCCAACGTCGCATCGCTCGTGGCCAGACCGCGAATCAATTCGACCAGCGCCATCATCGGCACCGGATTGAAAAAATGCATGCCGATAAAGCGATCCGGGCGCTTGGTCGCGGCGGCGAGTTGTGTGATGGAGATTGACGACGTGTTGGTCGCGATGATCGTTTCCGGTTTCAGCGCGGCATCGAGGTCTTTCAAGATTTTGATCTTGAGACCTTCGTTTTCCGTCGCGGCTTCGATCACGTAGTCGCAGGCGGCGAGATCGGCTAGCGTCTGCGTCGTCTTTACCCGCGCCATCGCGGAGGCCTTTTGCTCAGCGGTGATTTTTTCTTTCTTGAGCAGCCGGTCAAGGCTGCCGCTGATGGTGGCGACGCCTTTCTCAAGCGCCGTTGCATTGACGTCGAGTATCAGTGCGTCGATGCCGGCGACCGCGCACGCCTGCGCGATGCCGTTGCCCATGGTGCCTGCGCCGACGATGCCTACGATTTGGATAGTCATGTTTGTGATTTCCGTTGAAGTTCGTCCGATTTTACGAGGCAGAGCACGTCGCATGACCGTTGTCTGCCTACTGCAAAATGTCGACGATGACACGACAACAATTAACAATCGGCGTCGGTGCCGCGCTCGCCGCCGGTTTGATGTGGGGGCTCGTCTTCGTCGCGCCGCTGCTGCTGCCCGACTATCCGGCAACGCTTTTGACCTTTGGCCGCTACCTTGCGTTCGGGCTGGTGACGTTGCCGATTGCGTGGTGGCAACGCGCCGCCTTACGGAGTTTGACGCGGGCGGACTGGTGGATGGCTGCCAGGCTTTCGCTGGTGGGCAACATCGTTTATTACCTCGCGTTGTCGGCTGCGATTCAGCTCGCGGGCGCGCCGCTGCCGACGCTGATTATCGGCACGTTGCCGGTGGTGATTGCGGTGTGCTCAAACTTGGGTGATCGCCAATTTTCGTGGGCTCGACTACTGCCGTCACTTGCGCTGATCGGGCTCGGTCTGATTTGCGTGAACGCGGATCAGCTTTCGCGTCTCAATGCGGATGGCGCGCTTGCCGCCTATGTCTCCGGAGCGGCGCTGGCAATCGTCGCCAATGCCGCATGGACCTGGTATCCGATTCAAAACGCACGTTGGCTGCGCGCGAACCCTTCGCACACCTCCACGACATGGGCGACGGCGCAGGGGATCACGACGTTGCCGATGGCAGCCGTTGGGCTATTCGCGTCGATTGCGTTTTTGCAGACCACAGGGGACGCGCGGTTCGCCGACTCGCTCTGGGGGCCGCAGCCGATGAAGTTCTGGCTGTTGATGCTGGTGATTGGCTTCAGCGCTTCGTGGCTGGGCACGCTTTTGTGGAACATCGCGAGCAAGAACACGCCCACCGCCTTGACCGGCCAATTGATCGTGTTTGAGACGCTGTCAGCGTTGGGGTACGCGTATCTGGTGTATCAGCGCGCGCCGAGCGGGTTCGAGATGGCAGGGATTGCGCTTCTGGTGCTTGGCGTGATTGTGGGGGTGCGGGCGCTAGCTTCGAACAAACCGTAGGAGCGGCTTTGCCGCGACCCACGGTTGCCCATAGCGGATCGCGGCAGAACCGCTCCTACAAGAGCTTCCAGCCCAGCGAGCGCCCCACCGTCAACGGCACAATAGTCTCGTTGCCAAACGCAAAAGAATCGGGCGGTGTCCACGATTCGCGCTGTAGCGTGACGGTGCCAGCGTTGCGCGGCAGACCATAGAACGCCGCGCCAAAACGGCTGGCGAAATCGTCGAGCTTGTCGAGCGAGTTGTCGGCATCAAACGCTTCGGCATACAGCTCGAGCGCGGCGTGCGACGTAAAACATCCCGCTGCACCACAGCAGGCTTCTTTGGCGTTTTTGGCGTGCGGTGCGCTGTCGGTGCCGAGAAAATACTTGGGCGATCCTGACGTTGCGGCATCAATGAGCGCCAGGCGATGGTTCTCGCGCTTCAGGATCGGAAGGCAATAAAGGTGCGGGCGAATGCCGCCCGTGAAAATCGAGGTGCGGTTGTAGAGCAGATGTTGCGGCGTGATGGTGGCCGCGATGTTCGGGCCCGTTGCGGCGACAAACTGAGCGGCCTCTCGGGTGGTGATGTGTTCGACGACTATTTTCAAGGCGGGAAAGTCACGCACGATCTGCTGCAACGCGCCTTCGACAAAAATCGCTTCGCGGTCAAACACGTCGGTCGAGGGGTCGGTCACTTCGCCGTGAACGCACAGAATCACGCCGTGCTTTTGCATTGCGTCGAGCGCGGGGTAAACATTTTTGAGCGCTGATACCCCGGAATCTGAGTTGGTCGTCGCGCCGGCCGGGTAATACTTGAACGCATGCACGAATTCGCTGTCGGCGACGCGTGCGACTTCATCGGGCGACGTGTTGTCCGTGAGATAAAGCGTCATCAACGGATCGAACGCGGTTGTCTCGCCGCAGGCCTTCAAAATTCGTTCACGATAGCCCGCAGCAATCGCCACCGTCGTCACCGGCGGCTTCAAGTTTGGCATGACCAGCGCGCGACCGAACTGCCTTGCGGTGAAAGCAACTACGGCCGAAAGCGCCGCGCCGTCACGCAGGTGAAGATGAAAATCGTCGGGTCGCCCCAATGTCAGCGTTTCGGGTGTGGTGTTATCTTGCATGGCGCAATTATCTTTTCGGCAAACTGCTAGGATTGAATTATGGCTTCTCAATCTGCTCACGACCACGCGGGACACTCGCACGCGCACGCCGAGCCCGTCGCGCTCCTGCCAACGCCTGCAAGCGCATTGGGGGCTCCCACAAGTGCTGCCGCACTGGCACGTCGCCTGGTCAAGGAAAGCGGCGGTCGCAACACGGGCGCACGGCGGAACGTTTTGGCCTGCCTGATCGCCGCCGAGCGCGCGCTGTCGCATGGCGAAATTGAAGCGCAGCTGGCCGATTCCGACCTTGACCGCGTGACGCTCTACCGGGTGCTGGAGTGGCTGGTGGAACAATCGCTGGCGCACCGCGTCGGCGGGCTGTCGGGCTTTGATCGCGCCATGCGGTTTGCGTTTAGTCGGCCCGAACACGGCCATGCGCACGCCCATTTTCAGTGCGTTCAATGCGGCACCACGATGTGTCTCGACGAGGTCGCGGTGCCTGCGTTGTCGGTGCCCGGCGGCATTCAGTTGCAGGGGATTGAGCTTGCTGCTTACGGCTTCTGCGCGCGTTGCGCCGAACAAAACAAGACCGCCGCCAATTTGTAATCGCAGAGTAGCTATAATCCGGCCCCGTCCTGTCCGCACTTGTAATTTGTAAGTTACTTAGCGCACAGACAGGTAAGCGACGCCGCGTATAAGCTAGCGGCGCATCATCTTCTGGTTACGAATTGATAGAGTCTCCTCACATGGCAAGCACGGCAACCACATCCAAAGCGAAAGCTGCACCTCCTGCGAAAGCGGCGCCGTCCGTGAAGTCGAAGTCCAACACGTTGCCGTCAGCACCGCCAATGGTCGCCGCGCCCGCGCCGAGCGTTGCGGCTGTCGCCGCGAAGCCGCTTCCCGCCGCGCCCAAAGCCGCGATGGTGCTGACCATGAACAGCCATAAAAAGTACGCCGGTCTGACCGAAGCGGAAATTTTAAAGCAGCCGGAATCGGAATACATGAGCAAAGAGCAGCTCGCGTTTTTCCATGAAAAGCTCGTTGAACTGCGCGGGCAAATCCTGCACAACGCGACCGACACCGGCGAGCATCTGCGCGAGTCCGAGGTGGCAACCGACCCGTCAGATCGCGCCACACAGGAAGAGGAATACACCCTGGAGCTGCGCACCCGTGATCGCGAGCGCAAACTCCTGAAAAAAGTCGACAAGGTCATTCGAATGATCGATGACGGCAGCTTCGGCTGGTGCGAAGAAACCGGCGAACCGATTGGTCTGGCGCGTTTGATCGCACGTCCGACGGCCACACTCTCGATTGAGGCGCAAGAGCGCCGTGAGCGCATGCAGAAGCTCTACGGCGATTGATCTGTCCCCGACTTGACTTCCAAGTCCCCGTTTGTTTCACCAAGGATTACAACAATGAGTGCACCCTTCTCCCTTCCCCCGCTGCCGTATCCCGACACCGCGCTGGAGCCGCTGATCTCCGCCAACACGCTGTCGTTTCACTACGGCAAGCATCACAAGGCCTACGTCGACAACTTGAACAAGCTGGTCGAAGGCAAGGATCTGGCGAGCATGACGCTTGAGCAGATCATCAACCTGTCGGCTGGCAAGGCTGACATGGCCGGTGTGTTCAACAACGCCGCGCAAATCTGGAACCACACGTTCTACTGGAACAGCATGAAGCCCAATGGCGGCGGCAAGCCGACTGGCGCGCTGGCAGCGGCGATTGACAAGGATCTCGGCGGTTACGACAAATTCAAGGCCGACCTGTCGGCTGCGGCGATGACGCAATTCGGCTCCGGCTGGGCGTGG
>JAYWAQ010000149.1:0-2310 GCA_043782305.1 Burkholderiales bacterium | reverse complement strand
TACATCGCCACGCGCTTGCCGTGCGCCTTCCACTGCGCTGCGTTGGCTTCAACGTATTTCGGAAAATCGCGAAAGTTCGCGACCTGTGGATCAATCGCGAACTTGAATTTACCGAGCCGATATTCAAAACTGTTGCGGTTATCGAGCACCACCACATCGTCCTCGGCAATCAGTTCACGCCACGCCTGCGGGCTCAGCGCGGACGGCGCCGCGGCGATGCGCACGCCGCCCACACCAAAGCCGACGATCTCTTTTTTGCAATGCACTTTCATGCGAGCAAACGGCGCGGTGATACAGGCGCTTCGTTTAAACACAGTGCCGCTGAAATTGCCGTTGAACGCAGGGTCGTGGAGCAGCGCTTGCTCGAAGCGGTCAAGCAGCGCCGCAGGGCCCGCCAGCACGCCGTTAATGCCCTCCTGCGCCACCAGAATGCTCCCGGTGAGACGCAGCGTCAGCTCGCGCAAACGCGCCGCCACCGCCTCAGCATCGGGCAAATTGACGAAGCGGTAGAACGCGATGTGCCACAACGATTGCGCAGTGGCTGATGGGAGTGCGCTCGAAGTCATAGACTGAATTGTCGCAAGAAGCGCATGCTGCGCACGCTTTCTGCCACCCGACGGCACGCGAAATGCTACAGTTCTGCCACTAACTAGAGAGAAAACTGTGGCCACACCCAATTACGGATTCGAGAAGCGCCAGAAAGAACTGGCAAAAAAGAAGAAAAAAGAAGAAAAACTGAAGCAGAAGCAAGCCGATAAAGAGGCGGGCTTAGTCAGCGCGCCCGACACCGACGCCGACTCGGATGATGATGCGGAAGGCGTCGCGCCGACGCCTCCACAGCCCTAACCGTAGCCGTAGCCCTAGCCGCAGTCCTAACTTTCGCGGTAGCCATAGCGGCCCCGAGCGAGCTCAGCCCCCATCGACCGCGCTTGTCGGCTCCCGTGAACTCAATAGTGCCGTCGAATGTCTGGACGAGCCTCCGGTGCGCCCATGAATTGAGCGCGCCGTTTCTGGGCTGAGACAGCACCTGCAACAGCGCAAACTTCAAGGCGAATTGTGAGCTCGATGCGCGTAGCAATCGATCGCAATTGATCGCCAATTTGCGCGCGCCGGTTCACGGCTCACCGAGCCCCTGCGTAGCGCAGCGCCGAATCCGAAAATTCAGGCCCAATCGCTAGTTGCGATTGCAACGACTTTCCGATAAGCTCATATCACTGAAAAACTGATACCAACTTAGACCTGAAACGCCCGTTTCGCTTGGGCTAGCGGCAATAAATCGCCATTATCGACTTAGTTAAAAATCAGCCGCCAGCCCCCGAAAAATAGACGTTTCAGTAAAAAGCTGATACGCACCCGACCCCGGTTTTTTACCTGCATTCCCTCCTCACTCTTACCGAAGTTCCGCCATGCCTCGCGTCATAGAAGCCATCACTCCGCTTGCGCCGGAGGACCTGATTTTTCACGCCATGACCGGTATCGAGGCGCTCTCCACCCTCTTTGATTTCAACGTCACGCTCGTCTCAAAACAAAAAGACATCGCCCCCAAAGCCCTGCTCGGGCGCGACATCACGCTCGCCATTGAGACCGAACAGGACGGCCCCAAGCGGCACCTCTCCGGGCGCTGTGGATTTGCCCCGAATCGACGGACAGTTGAGCGTCGTATAACTACGACGCGTGCACGTTATCAGTGAACAGCTAAGCCGGGTTAGCCACCGGCCCCCGTTGCCTGGGCCAGACTGGGCGTACACGCCTGACTACGTGGCGCAGGGCATTCGCGAAATCACGGTTAGCTCAAGGGCCAGCTGATCACGCGTTGATGTTTTGACTCGCGATCACCTCGGCGCGAACTTGTTCGGTCAGCTCTGCTTTAAGCTGTGAAAACACCGGTGTGGTCTTCACCGAATAGTGGCGCGGATGCGGCAGCGGTACTTCACGATTGAGTTTGATGCGTCCCGGACGCGCGCTCATCACCACCACGCGGCTGCCCATGAAAACGGCTTCGTCAATGTCGTGGGTGACGAAAAGTACGGTCTTTTTCTCGGCCTCCCAAATGCCCAGCAGCAGCTCTTGCATCAGCTCGCGCGTTTGGTGGTCGAGCGCGCCGAAAGGCTCGTCCATCAGCAGCATGCGCGGATTGTTGGCCAGCGCGCGGGCGAGGGCTGTGCGTTGCTGCATGCCGCCTGAGAGCTGTTTGGGGAAGTGATTTTCAAATCCGCGCAGCCCCACTTTTTGAATGAAGGCGTTGGCGATTTCAAGTTGCTCGGCGCGCGGCAAATTGCGTTCGCGCAAGCCGAAGCACACGTTGTCGAG
>JAYWAQ010000148.1:0-2313 GCA_043782305.1 Burkholderiales bacterium | reverse complement strand
CAGCGCTCCGCCCACTAGAAATTTCCGTCGTTTCATCGCTGCCTCAAATGTTCCTGAGTTTTCCAACTACCTTGTCAATGTAGCTGTTTCCCGTTGTTGCAACAACCGTGGATCGGTGACCAACAAACGACGGCGAACGAGCAGGCCACAAAAGAGGCTCACCGCAGCGAGCCCTTTTCCTGGCTAGTTCACCATCACTTTTTAGGCGAATCCCCATCTGGCGCTGATGTCTGTGATTCGTGCATATCTCCACCCATATTGAGATCTCCTCCCGCTTTAGAGATCATCCAAATCACGAGGCCGCCCTGTCGAAGGGGCACCACGAACGGAGCAACTGGCGAGCGCGGTGCAAGCCTGTTTTAATAGCGGAGAACGGTACTTGCATTGGCAGGTGCCGACAATCTCTTGGGATGCCCATTTATGACGAACACACCCGAATACACCCCACCCACCGTCTGGACTTGGGACCAAGCCAACTGTGGCCGCTTTGCCAACATTAACCGCCCGATTGCAGGGGCGACGCATGAGAAGGACTTGCCGGTGGGCAAGCATCCGCTGCAGTTGTATTCGTTGGCCACACCCAACGGCGTGAAGGTGACGGTGATGCTGGAAGAGTTGCTGGCGTTAGGTCACAGCGGCGCGGAGTACGACGCGTGGCTGATCAAAATTAGCGAGGGCGACCAGTTTGGCAGCGGTTTTGTTGCGGTGAATCCGAACTCGAAGATTCCGGCGCTGCTGGATCGCAGCGGGCCGAAGCCGATTCGGGTGTTCGAGTCGGGCGCGATCCTGCTGCACCTCGCGAACAAGTTTGGCGCGTTCTTGCCGGAGGATGTCGCTGCGCGCGCTGAGTGTCTGTCGTGGCTGTTCTGGCAGATGGGTAGTGCGCCGTATCTGGGCGGCGGCTTCGGCCACTTTTATGCCTATGCCCCGACCAAGATGCAATACCCAATTGATCGCTTCGCGATGGAGGTGAAGCGGCAAATGGATGTGCTGGATCGGCGTCTAGCCGAGAGTGCGTATCTGGCGGGTGACGCCTACACGATTGCGGACATGGCTGTGTGGGCCTGGTACGGGGCGTTGGCGAAGGGCGTGCTTTACGAAGCCGGGGAGTTTTTGCAGGTACAAACCTATGCCAACGTGCAGCGTTGGACTGAGCAGATTGCGCAACGTCCGGCGGTGCAGCGAGGGCGCATGGTGAACCGAACGTGGGGTCAGCCGAGCAGTCAATTGCCCGAGCGACACGACGCAAGCGACTTTGATACGCTGGTGGCGAAGTGATTACGTTCTACGATTGCGCCACCGCGCCGAGCCCGCGCCGCGCGCGCATCCTGCTCGCTGAAAAAAGCGTGCCGCATGAGGCGGTGCAGATCGATTTGCGGCTGGGAGAGCAGCTATCTGAGGCCTATCGCGCGATCAATCCACAGTGCACCGTTCCCGCGCTGCGCACGCCAGACGGCATGGTGCTGACCGACAACGCGGCCATCACAGCGTGGGTCGAGGCGAGCTACCCAGAGCCGCCGCTGCTGGGCGTTACACCCGTCCATAAAGCAGAGGTCGCGAGCTGGAACTGGCGCGTCGAGTTTGAAGGGCTGATGGCGATTGCTGAGGCGCTGCGCAACAGCGCTCCGGCGATGGCGAATCGGGCGCTTCCGGGGCCGGTAAATTACGCGCAAATTCCGGCGCTGGCGGAACGGGGGTTAAAGCGCGTGCAACAGTTTTTTGACATGCTGAATGAGCGCCTGACTGGGCGTGAATTTATCGCGGCGGGGCAGTTGAGCATTGCCGACATCACCGCTGTTGTCGCGGTGGATTTCGCGCGCGTGGTGCGCATCAAACCAAGTGAGCAGCACGCGCATTTGCGACGCTGGCGAGATGCATTGGCGGAGCGACCGGCGTTTGGGCTTTAGGGCGCTACTGCGCAACCTTCGCTGCCGCCGCCATCTGCCGCAGCTCAGGCTTGTAAATTTTTCCGACATTGGTCATCGGCATGTGCTCAAGAATGGTGACGGCTTTAGGTTTGGCCGGTGCTTCGTCTACGCGCGCGGCGGCGAAGGCCAATAGCTCGGCCTCAGTCGCCGTCGCGCCGGGCACCAAGGTGACGAACACGACCGGAAGCTCGCCTGCGTAGACGTCCGGAGCGCCCACCGCGGCGCAGAGCTGCACGGCGGGATGCGCGCCGATGGCGTCTTCAATCACCTTGGGGTCAATGTTGTGCCCGCTGCGGATGATGAGGTCTTTGGATCGCCCCGTGAGATGCAGTCGGGACTGGCTGTCGAGCCAGCCCAGGTCGCCCGTGGCGAGCCATCCGTCGTG
>JAYWAQ010000147.1:0-6462 GCA_043782305.1 Burkholderiales bacterium | reverse complement strand
GTCGAGGGCGGTGGTGCCGCCATCATGGCCAGCCACGATCCAGCGATTCACGCCTTGTGGGACTCGGTTTGCAGTGGCTTGGCGCCGCTCGCTGAAATTGAGTTACCGCGATGACCGCGCTCCTAATCCGCCGCTTTCTCGCCGATCGCCCGTGGCAGTTCGCGCTCGCGGTGACGCTTTGCGCCCTCGGTATGGCCAGCGCGATTGCCATTGTCTGGTTGCAATCGGTGCTGGAGCAGCATGCGCGGCGGCAGGCTCAGGGCATTGACATCGTGGTCGGCGCTAAAGGCTCGGCGTTGCAAAACGTCTTGGCCGCGGTGTATTACCTCGACGTTCCGAACGGTAATATTTCGCTGAAAGAAGTGGACGCGCTACGGGCGAATCCGCAGGTCGCAAAAGCCATTCCGATTGGCATTGGCGACTCGGTCGGTGGCGCGCGGATCGTGGGCACAACGGACGATTTCATCCCGTTTTACGGCGGCACCCTGGCGTCCGGAACGCTCGCCACCGCTCCGATGGACGCGGTGCTCGGTGCGGGCGTGGCTCGCCGCACCCGGCTGAAACTGGGCGACAGTTTCGTTGGCGCACACGGCCTTGGCGACTCCGGCGACGCCCATGATTCCTACCCGTACCGCGTCGTCGGTATCCTCAACCCGACCGGTCGCGTGATCGACGAAACCGTGGTGACGCCGCTCGAAAGCGTCTGGCTCGTGCACGAGAGCCACAGCGCCAGCGCCGAGCCTGAGGCCACGTTCGCGCTCATTCAGGCGAAAGGCCCCATTGGTGTCGCCATGCTGCCGCGCCTGATCAATGCCCGGCCGGGGCTGCAAGCGGCCGTGCCTGCGCTGGAATCGGCGCGCCTGCTGACCAGTTTCAATTGGGTCGCGTTGGTGGTCAAGGTGTTCGCCGCGATTCTGGTCATCGCCGCGATGGCGTCGCTGCTGGGCGCGCTGTTGCAGGCGCTGGCCCGGCGCGAACCCGATCTGGCACTCTTGCGTGCGATGGGTGCAACTCGCGGCACGCTGGCGGGTCTCATGCTGGGTGAATCGCTCGTGTTGATCGCCGTCGCTGCCGTGGTGGCGGGCGGGCTGGTGGCGCTGGCGGCGTGGTCATTCCAGACATTTGCGCTGCCCGGTGTTGTCATTGACGCCGGTGAAGGTTTTTTATATGGCTTTGCGGGGCTCGGAATCGCCGCATTGCTAGCCGCTCTTGCTACTATTCCACCCCTGCGCCGCTGCCTGTCGATTGACGTGGCAGCCCAACTTTCGTCGAGGTAACCGTCATGCAATTCCGTAAGCTCCTTGGCTCTGTTTTGATCATGCTGATTCCGGCCCTGTTCGTGGCATCCAGCGGTGCCGTGACCCCGGTTGCGAATGAAGGCGCACTGCCGCCAGCATCGCAATTTCTCCCGGAGAAGCCGGGTTTCACGTCGTGGCGAGTGCTGGCGCAAGTCGAGCTGGTCAAACAGGACCGAAAGATGGTGCCCAAGTTTGAGTCGGCCGTGACCGCGCTCGACGGAAAAATGGTGAAGGTACAGGGCTTCATGATGCCGCTCGATATTGGTGACAAGCAGCGCCGGTTCCTGCTCGTTGCTGCGCCGCCGCATTGCGCGTTTTGCCTGCCTGCCGGACCCGACGCGATGATCGAAGTGCGCGCCAAATCCGATATTCGCTACGGGTTTGATGCCGTCGCGCTGTCCGGCAAATTGCAGGTGCTCAAGGATGATCCCGCGGGGCTTTACTACCGAATCGTTGACGCGGTTCCTGCGCAGTAGTGCGGATACTAATGTTGCCAGCGACACAGTAAGGGTGTAAGTTCGCCGTTATGGCCTTCAAGATTTTTCCAAAATCATCGAAGTCGGGTTCAGCGGCGAAGCTGGAGCTCGTCGATGACAGCGCGCGCGGGACACGTCCGGGCGACACCGAAACCAGCCTCAACTGGGCTCCGCACGCCAGCCGCATTGAAGTCGAGGAAGAAGGCGGTTTAAGCCCGTCGCTCGAAAATGCCTCTCTGATGTTCGCTCATGGCAACGAGACTGCGGCCAAGGCGGCGCTGATGCACGCGCTCGACACCACCGAGCGTTCGCAGCCAATGGTCTGGATGTGCCTGTTTGACCTGTACGCGCGTAGCAATGATCGAACTGCGTTTGAAGAGCTGGCGCTGCGCTTTGTCGTTCAGTTCGAGCGCTCGGCACCGGCATGGGATGAGATGGCGGGTGCGAGTAGCGCGGACGCAAATTCGGCCAATATCCGGGCCAAGCCGAAGTCCCTGCTGCGCGGTGAATTAACCGATCCTCATGCCCCCGTGATCGCCGCACTGATTGAAGCGTCGAAGCGCAAGGACGCTGCGCCCCCGCGCTTTGATCTCGATATCGTTGATCTTGACGGCGCGAACGACGTTTGCGGCATGCTGCTTGCCGGCTCGCTTTCGTCGCTGCGGCGCAAAGGCGCGGTCATCTCGATTCGTGGTCTTGACGCCACGACGCGTCGGCTGGCGGCGGGTTTGCAGGCCGGTGAGGCCACGCGAAAAGGACAGTGGTATTTGGTGCTTGAACTGTTGCAGTGGTCGGCGCAGCCGCAAACGTTTGAGGACCGCGCGGTTGATTTTGCTGTGACGTTTGAGATTTCGCCGCCGTCCATGGAGCCGCTGACCCCGTTGCAGCGAAGCGCCCTCAGCGTACGCGCCGCAGACGTTGCCACCACCGACGAAGCGCTGGTCAATGACCGCATCGTGTGGATCGGTGAGCTTAAAGGCCCCGCTGATAATTGTCTGAAAACGCTGTCGCTGGAAGCGGTCACCACTAATCCGGTGCTCATCGACATGCGCGGCGTGTTGCGCGTCGATTTTGTTTGCGGCGGTGCCATCGCCAACGGCATCACGCGACTGATGGCGCAGGCCATCGATGTTCGCGTCGTGTCCGCGACGCCGATTATTCAAACGCTGTTGCAGATGACCGGGACGCCCGCAGGCCTATTCGCAAAAGCATAAAAGGCATAGCCGCGAGCCTCCATGACGGTTTCCGCGCACATCATTTATGGATTCAAAACTGGATTTTCACGGCACGACCATCGTGTCGGTTCGTCGTGGCAACTCCGTTGCGCTCGGTGGCGACGGTCAGGTCACGCTCGGCAATATGGTGGTCAAGTCGACAGCGCGCAAAGTGCGGCGGCTGTATCACGACAAAATTCTCGCAGGATTTGCCGGCGCGACGGCGGATGCGTTCACGCTGTTTGAGCGCTTTGAAGGCAAGCTGGAAAAGCATCAGGGCCATTTGACGCGGGCAGCGGTGGATCTGGCGAAGGACTGGCGGCAGGATCGCATCCTGCGTCGACTCGAGGCCATGCTCGCGGTGGCGGATCAAACGACCTCATTAATCCTGACCGGCAACGGCGATGTGCTGGAGCCTGAACACGGCATTATTTCCATCGGTTCAGGCGGTGGCTTCGCGCAAGCCGCCGCGCGTGCCCTGGCGCAACACAGCCAACTTTCAGCGCGTGAAATCGTCGCCGAATCACTCAAAGTCGCGGGTGAGATCTGCATCTACACCAATCAAAATCACACCATTGAAGAGCTGACCTGGTGAGCGCTACGTTGTTTGATGTCGTCATCGCTGGCGGCGGCCCCGTGGGCTGGGCGTGCGCGTTGGCAGCGCAGCATTCGCTCGGCAAGCGCGCCAGAATTGCCCTGGTTGAACGCGATCCGCTGCCTGTTGTCAGCGCGGGTGATCCGATGTCGGCGCGTGTTTACACCGTTGCGTCGGGCAATCTGGAGTGGCTCGATGAGCAAGGCGTCAAGGTTGACGAAGCTCGAAGCGCTGCGGTCACCGACATTCAGGTGTTTGGTCGCGATGGCGGGGATTCTTTGACTGTTGCCGCCAGCGACGCGGGGCAAAGCGAGCTCGCCCGCGTGATCGAACACGAAGCCCTGGCGCTGTCGATTGCGCATGCCGCACAAAAGGCTGGCGTGGTGTTGATTTTGGGCGAATGCAGCGCGCTTTTTGAAGAGGGCGGATCAAGAACAATCGAACTGGCGGATCGGAGTCTGCTGCAATCGCGCCTGGTGCTCGCAGCAGACGGCGCCAACTCGCGCCTGAGAGACGCCGTCGGGCTTGAAGTGTCGCGTCATGCCTACCCTCAACACGGCGTGGTGGCCAATCTGCGCTGCACAACACCGCACCGCGATGCCGCACGGCAATGGTTTTTACCCGACGGATCAATCCTCGCATTGTTGCCGTTGCCCAGCATGGACGGAACGCCTGCTGTGTCAATGGTGTGGTCGGCGTTTGCGGCGCGCGCTGAGTTGTTGTGTTCGTTGACAGAAGCGGCATTGCTCTCGGAAATCAACGCTGCGACCGGCGACGCTGCTGGCGTGTGCGCGGTCATTGGCGGCACGCGAAGTTTTCCGTTGAATCTGCTTCGCGTTGTCAATCCGGTTGCAGATCGTTTTCTGGCGGTGGGCGACGCCGCGCACGCCATGCACCCGCTGGCGGGGCAAGGCGTTAATGTCGGACTCGCTGATGCACGCTGCCTGTTTGACGTTTGGCAACATGCGCCGGACGTCCACGGTGACCCCGGCCACGCGCTACTTTTGTCGCGCTACCGACGCCAACGCTACGGCCCGACGCTCGCCATGCAGCTGGCGACGGACGGTCTTTTCCGACTCTACAATCAGGTGGATCATCCCTTCCTGATGGCGGCTGGCGACGCTGGAATGCGTCTTTTAGGCCGTCTACCCGTATTTCGTCGCACGCTGTCTACCAACGCGCTGCAATAGACGCTTTTCTCTTTAACATCCGTCTCGCCGTATCAAAGGATTCTCATGAAACGAACACTTGTCGCATTGCTGATCGCCGCTGGCCTCCTGGGCGCGTGCAACGCGCAACAACCGCCCGCAGGCACCGCCGCCACCCCTGTTGTGCCTGCCGCAGCCGCGCCTGCCCGTGAAACCGTTAGCGCGGCGAAACTCGCCGAAGTGCAAACCACCCTCGAAACCCGCTTCAAGGGCGCGCCGGTCAAAGGCGTCCGGGCATCGGTGTTTCCGGGAATGTTCGAGGCGATGGTTGGCGACGACGTGATTTATTTCGATGAAAAACTCGGCCATTTCATTGTCGGCAACCTGATCGAAACCGCCACGATGACCAACAAAACCGAAGAGCGTAGCGCTGAATTAAACGCTATCGACATCAAGCAGTTGCCGCTGGCTGATGCGATCAAGGTCGTTCGCGGCAAGGGCGAGCGCGTGATGTATGTATTCACTGACGTGGATTGCCCGTTCTGCACGCGGCTTGAGCAAACCCTGCAGGAAACCGACAACGTGACGGTCTACAACTTCATGTTCCCGATCGATTCGCTGCACCCGGCCGCCCGCAACAAGCAAAAGGCGATCTGGTGCGCCAAAGATCGTAACGCCGCATGGCAGAACGCCGTGCTGCTCAAGAAGTTTGACGCTGCGGCGAAGGGCGATTGCGCCAACCCGATTGACGCCACCGTCGCGCTCGGCCAGAAATTGGGCGTACGTGCGACACCATCGTTCTTCCTCGCCGATGGTCGCATGGTGGCCGGTGCGGTGCCCAAAGAGCAGCTGGAAGCACGCTTGAACGCGGCGCAAACCAAGCTCGCCGCCAAATAACCCTCGTCACGACCCTCGCCCTTTTTTAGAAACCCGGGAGATCACAATGGCCCTCATGGACTTCATCAAAAAGCAGCTGATCGAGATCATCGACTGGCAGGATGATTCGCGCGATACGCTGTCGTACCGCTGGCCGGACGACGACAAGGAAATCAAGAACAACGCGCAAATTATCGTGCGCGAGTCGCAGGTAGCGCAGTTCGTTTATTTGGGCCAATACGCCGATACGCTGCAACCTGGTAAGCATACGCTCACTACCGCGAACATCCCAGTGTTGTCGACGATTCTCGGCTGGAAATACGGCTTCGAGAGCCCGTTCAAGGCGGACGTTTACTACGTCACCACACGCACATTTGCGGGCAACAAATGGGGCACCGCGAACCCGATCATGATGCGTGACACTGACTTTGGCGTCGTGCGTATGCGCGCCTTCGGTCAGTACGATTTCAAGATCGTCAACCCGCCCTTGTTCCTGAAAGAAGTGGCCGGAACCGACAACCATTTCCGCCTCGACGAATTCGCCGATGTGATGCGCTCGAAGATCGTCACCGTTTTCACCGAAGCCATCGCCAACGCCAAAGTGCCCGCGCTGGATGTCGCCGCGCGTTACAGCGAAATCGGCGCGGCGCTGTTGCCCGCGATTAACCCGATCACGACGTCGAAATACGGCATCGAAGTCACCTCGTTCAATATCGAAAACGTCTCGCTGCCACCGGAAGTCGAGCAAGCCATCGACAAGCGGGGCGCGATGACCACCATCGGCGACATGGGCGACTACATCAAGTACAACATGGCCAACGCCGTGGCCGAAGGCAAAGCGGGCACGATGGGTAT
>JAYWAQ010000146.1:0-6471 GCA_043782305.1 Burkholderiales bacterium | reverse complement strand
ACCTGTGTCAACGTGGGCTGCATTCCGAAGAAGCTCTACAGTTTTGCCGCTCACTATGCCGAGGTGATTGAAGAGGCGCACGGTTTTGGCTGGCACTTTGCGCCACCGCGCTTTGAGTGGAATGAACTGAAGGCTAATCGCGCAAAAGAAATCACGCGACTTAATGGCATTTACCTGAATTTGCTGGTGAATGCCGGCGTTAAGTTGATGTCGGGCTGGGCGAGCTTGGTTGATGCTCACACAGTTCAATTCACCCATCTGGGCGGATCAGAACGGGTGACGGCAAAACACATCCTGATCGCCACTGGAGGCAAGCCGAGCGTGCCGATTTTTCCGGGGCACGAGTTCGTGGTTACCTCCGACGACATGTTCGATCTCGACCCGTTTCCAACGCGCTTGCTGGTAGTCGGTGGTGGATACATCGCCTGCGAATTCGCTTCGATTTTCAATGGTCTCGGCGCGAAGGTAATGCAGCTGTATCGCGGCGAGCAGGTGCTTCGGGGATTCGATGACGACGTGCGGCATTTCGTCGCGTCAGAGATGAAAAAGACCGGAGTTGACCTGCAGTTGAACACGGATGTGAAGCAAATTGCCAGGACGACTGACGGGCTTGCCGTGTCGCTATTGGACGGAACGGAATTCGTCGTCGACAAGGTTCTCTACGCCACCGGCCGGGTGCCGAAAGTTGCAGGAATGGGCATTGAAACGGTGGGTATCGCGCAGGACAAACAGGGCGCAATCAAGGTCAATGATGACTACCAGACCAGCGTGCCTTCGATCTATGCAGTGGGCGACGTCACGGCGCGTATCCAGCTCACGCCAGTCGCGCTTGGAGAGGCGATGAAGCTGGTCGATCATCTGTTCGGCGACAATCAGCGCGGCATGAGTTATGAGTTCATCCCCACCGCCGTGTTCACGCATCCGAACATCGGCACCGTCGGCTACAGCGAAGCCGATGCGCGAAAAAAATTCGGCGAAGTCGCCGTATTCAAGTCTGACTTCAAACCCCTGAAACACACGCTCAGCGGTAGTCCGGAGCGCGTCTTTATGAAGCTGATCGTTGACGCGGCCAGTGATCGCGTCGTCGGCCTGCACATGGTCGGTTCAGACGCGGGCGAAATCGTGCAGGGTTTTGCCGTGGCAATGAAGGCCGGTGCGACGAAAGCGGTATTCGACAGCACCATTGGCATTCATCCGACAGCGGCCGAAGAGTTTGTGACGATGCGGACGGCGTTCACGGCGGCTTAGCACCGCCCGAATGGTCTACGGCGTAACCGTTGCCTGCACAAAACCCGCCAGAGCCTTCGACATGTTGGGAACCACCGCGCATTGGCTGGCCTCATGGCGTTTCGCCAAGTATTCGGGGTCGTTGTAGCCAATCCAGGTTTGCCCCGCAGCGTCTTCCCAAACCAGGGCCTTAAGCGGCAAATCGATGCCCGTCGTCTGCGAGCATTCCATCAGCGGTGTACCACCGGCCGGGTTGCCAAAAATCAGCACCTCGGTCGGTCGCAGCGTTTTGCCGACTTTCGTTGCACCGGCTGCGTGATCGATACGGGCAAACACGTTAAGGCCTTTTTCTTTCACGACCGTCTCGAATCGATCCATGGTCGCCTTCGCTTTCATTGGACTTTTGACAGATACCAAGCCGTCGACGGCAAATGCCTGACAGCTGGCGAATGCCGACGCAACGGCAAGTAATTTGAGGCTGGTTTTCATGACGATTCCTTTACGGTATGTGACGCGATCAACGGCGAAGGGGCGTTGAACTCTAATTGTCGGTTGAAATGCGAACAACCTTTCAGTTCACACGGTTCCCTCGATAACGACGCGTTCAAGTGCAGCCTGACGGCCGAGCGTGAGCAAGAGCGCGTCGACAGCGGGGGCCTGCGCACTTCCTGTGAGCATGACCCGAAGGGGCATCATGATTTGCGGCGTTTTCAGCGCGAATTTTGATTGAGCTTCTTTTAGCACCGCAGCAAGTGCCGGTTTGGACCATTCGACCGACGCGAGTTGTTCGCGGACCCAGACGATGGCTGACTTGTTGGCATCGTTTAAATGCTGCTCTAGCAGCGCCAGCGTTTGCGCGCCTTGCTCCATCGTCGCCAGCTCTTGCCGTGCCGCCAATTCTGCCGCTGCAACATGTCCTTCTCGTTGATTGAGCAGCGTACCAACGGATGCCGTGACCGCAGCAAGCTGCATCATCACGCGCATTGGGCTGGTGATGGGCGCGATGTAGCAAAAACGCGCCATTTCTGCCATTTTCTTGAGCGTCGGCGCGCGCTCACGAAACAGTTCGGCAACCGCCAGTACAGGCGGTCCAGCGGACAACTCGTAGCCCTCCGCAACGAGAAACGGCTGCAACCGCTTCGCCAGCTCGTCAACGGGCAGCCGCTTGATGTGCTCCCCATTCAACCATTCAAACTTCTCCGCATCAAATCGCGCCGGTGACGGCGTCAGCGATTCGAGGTTGAACCATTCGACCAGTTGCTGCGGCGAAAAAATCTCGTCGTTGCCGTGCGACCAACCCAGGCGCGCAAGTCCATTGACGATGGTCTCCGGCAGATAGCCATTTGCGGCGTATTCGTTCAAGCCCGTTGCACCGTGACGTTTGGAGAGCTTTTCCCCGTCGCTGCCGAGCACGGTCGGCGTGTGGCCGAATACGGGCGGCTCCTTGCCAAGTGCGCGGAAAATATTGATCTGGCGCGGGGTGTTCATCACATGTCCGTCGCCGCGAATGACGTGCGTTATCGCCATGTCTACGTCATCAACCACGACGCAGAAGTTGTAGGTCGGCACGCCAACTTCACCGACTGGCGCAGGCCGCGCAATGACCAAATCGTCCAATTCCGCGTTGGCGATTTCGATGCGGCCTTTCACCGCGTCGTCCCATGCGACGACGCCCTCATCCGGGTTACGGAAACGGATCACTGGCAACGCGCCTTTGGGCTTTGTCAGCCCAAGCTTCGCTACGTTTTCAGGACGCCAGCGCCCGTCGTAGCGTGGCTTGTCTCCGTTCGCCTTCTGTGTTTCGCGCAACGCATCAAGCGCTTCGACACTCATGTAGCACTGATAGGCGCGGCCATCAGCCAGCATTTCAGCAACGACTTCCCGGTATCGCGGCATACGCTGCATCTGGTAGAACGGGCCTTCGTCGATGTCCATGCCGAGCCAGGCCATATCGCGCAGGATGCCGTCGGCACTCGATTCCGACGAGCGCTCAAGGTCGGTATCCTCGATGCGCAGGATGAACTGACCGTTATGGTGGCGGGCGAACGCCCAGGCGAACAGCGCGGTGCGGATATTGCCGAGATGCAGGGTGCCCGTTGGCGACGGGGCGAAGCGTGTGCGAACGTTTGTGAGTGTTTGGGGCGATGTCATGTGCCGATTTTATTCGGCTGGTGGTCGGCGACAACCAACTTTGGGCGGCCACCTGTGCCTACCATACATCTCCACGAGCGAAAGCACGGACACAAGGCACCCGACCGACGTTCTACACGGCGCAATACTTTTGTTGAATTTCGTCGTCCGCCAACAATTCGGCCGCTCGGCCTTCGTGAACAATCCGGCCCTGGTCGAGGATATAGGCGCGGTCGGAAATTGACAGCGCGCGCTCGACGTTTTGCTCCACAAGCAAGATCGTTGTGCCCTGATTTTTCATACGCGAAAAAAGCTCGAACATCTCGTCAACCAGCACAGGCATCACACCTTCCGACGGTTCATCCAGCAAAATCATTTTGGGCTTTGCCATCATTGCACGCGCGATAGCAAGCATTTGTTGTTCACCGCCGGACAGCGAAGTCGCTTCCTGATGTAGCCGCTCTTTGAGCCGTGGAAACGTCTGTGCGATCTCGTCAATCATCGCGTTGGTTTGCACGCGTGCAGCGCTCGCGATCAGGCCCAGTTGCAGGTTTTCACGCACGGTCAAGCCAGCGACGATGCGCCTATCTTCGGGCACGTAGGCAAGGCCTGCGTGAAAGCGCATATGAGCGGGTTTTCCGAGTATCTCCTGTTGGTCAAAACTCACGTTACCCGCGCACTTTTCCAGCAATCCCATGATCGCGCGCAGCGTGGTGGTTTTACCCGCGCCGTTGCGGCCCATGAGCGTTACGACTTCTCCCGGTTCAACGTGAAACGTTAGGTCCTGAACGACGTGACTGCGGTCATACAAGGCGTTGAGCTTATCGACGTTGAGCATACTCACGGCGCTAACCCTGCCCAAGGTAGACACGCCGAACCTCAGCGTTGGCTCGGATCTCCTCCGGCGTGCCGTCAGCCAACAATTCACCATGATGCAACACAATAAGACGCTCGCACAAGCCCATCACGAGTTTCATCTTGTGCTCCACGAGAATCACGGTTCGCTCCCTCGCCAACGTGCGAATAAGAGACATCATGGTGCTCGTCTCTTCCGGCGACATACCCGCAGTAGGTTCGTCCATCAGCAACAATTTCGGCTCGCTCGCCATGGCCATTGCGATCTCCAGCGAGCGCTGTTGCCCATGCGCCAACTCGCCCGCAAGGCGCTTGCCAAGCGCGTCCAGGCCCACGCGTTCAAGCAACACGTCAGCGCTTTTGCTCACGGCAGACAAGCTTGCTCGTGATCGCAAGAAATCAAAACGCGACACACGCATTTGCGCAGCGACGCGCACATTTTCGTGGGCGCTCAACTGCTTGAATACGTTGGTAATCTGAAAACTCTTGGCAATCCCGATGCGCGCAAATTCGTGCTGTGCGATCCCGGTGATGTCACGGCCAGAGAATTGAATCTTGCCCTGACTGGGCGCGATGGCTCCCGTCAGCAGGTTGAAAAACGTACTCTTCCCTGCGCCATTCGGGCCGATGATGGCCGTGAGTTGACCCGGTTGAAACGTGCAACTGACGTTGTTCAGCGCGACGAAATTTCCGAAGCGCCGACTCAAGTTTTCAGCAACGAGAATGGGTTCGCTCATTTCGGCACCGCCGAGCGAATGCTTTGGCGCTGCCAGCGATGCACCAATGTTCCCCAAATGCCTTTCGGGAAAAACAGCACGAACACCATGAACACCACGCCGACAATCGCCATCCAGTGCGTCGTGAACGAGGTTGCGACATCTTCCAGATACAGAAACACCGCCGCTCCAACAAACGGTCCAAAGAACGTGCCCATGCCGCCGAGCAAACACATCATCACCGCCTGCCCGGAGAGCAAATAGTGCAGCGAATCAATCGGCACAATCGACAGATGGAGCGCCCGCAATGCGCCGGCCAATCCGCAGATGACGGCAGAGAGCGTGAAGATCAAAAGCTTCGCGCGCGCCACGTCGTAACCACATGCGGCGGTACGATTTTCGTTCTCGCGAATCGACTCGATCACGGCTCCAAACGGCGAGGCCAGGATGCGCGACACCAGCCATAACGCGAGCGCCACAAACACATAGAGCACGTAGTACTTCATCAGCGGGTTCACGAAATCGAGCGTCAAACCGAATACGTTGATCTGCTCAACGGTTACGCCGCGCAACCCGTTTTCGCCACCGGTCCAGCGCTCGGCTTTGTAGAACGCGTAGTAAACGATTTGGCCGAGCGCCAGCGTGACCATGGAGAAATAAATGCCTCGCGTGCGAATGGCCAGAAAGCCGATCACCAGCCCGACGACGCCTGCGGCTACCGTGCCCGCCACCACCGCCAACCACCACGGTAAACCGAAATGCACAATCGAGATGCCGGTCAGATAGCTGCCGACGCCAAAAAACGCCGCATGCCCAAACGAGAGCAAACCGGTGTAACCGAACAGCAGGTTAAAGCCCACCGCATATAGCCCAAAAATCAGGATATTGAGCGCCAGCGCCTCATACGGCATGATGAGCGGGAAAAGCAGCAGAAAAATTAGTACCGACGCAACGCGGTATTTAGCAACCAACGCAATGGCTGAAGAAGCAGGGTTACCTTGATTCATCACACTTAACCCATCAGCCCAGCTTTACCGAATAACCCTTGCGGACGCACGAGAAGCACGACAGCCATCAACACAAAGATGGAAAGTTCTGCATATTCCGGCGCAAATAACGAGGTCATGGAAAACACCACGCCAACCAAAAGCCCGGCAACCACCGCACCCACCAGCGAGCCCATACCGCCGACGACGGTGACGACAAATGACTCAGCGAGCACCGGAATTCCCATCTCGGGATTGACCGCTCTCGTCGGCGCGGCGAGCAGGCCCGATAAACCGGCAATCGCAGTACCCAGTCCAAACACCAGCAGCCAAATTTTCGAGATGTCGATGCCCAGCACGCGCACGATTTCGTTGTCGCGGGAACCGGCACGAATGATGAGCCCGTAGCGCGTCTTTTCGATGAACAGCCAGAGCGCGAGCACAATCACGGCCGTCGCCGCAATCAGGAACAGGCGGTAGAGCGGGAACATGCCAAAGCCCACATTCACCACGCCGCGCAGCTCTGTAGGCGTTGAAGTAGGCAGGCCATCAATGCC
>JAYWAQ010000145.1:0-2319 GCA_043782305.1 Burkholderiales bacterium | reverse complement strand
AACGATGCCTGGCCTAAGCCTGAAAATTCATGCCGCCGCCGAATGGGCTGGTAACGAAGAAAAGCTTGCCCGCTGTCGTGCCGATATTGCAAGCGGCGACATCGTGATCAACACGATGCTCTTCATGGAGGATCATTTCCAGCCGGTGCTACCTGCGTTGCAAGCGCGACGCGATCAATGCGACGCGATGGTGAGCTGCATGTCCGCCAGCGAAGTGATGAAGCTGACGCGCATCGGCAAGTTTCAAATGGACAAGCCTGCCACCGGCGTGATGGCAATGCTTAAGCGCCTTAAGGGCGACAGCAAAAAGGGAGCAACCGAGCAGCCAAGCGCATCAAAAGGTGCGCAGCAGATGAAGATGCTGCGTCGCCTGCCGCGCATGCTGCGCTTTATTCCGGGCACCGCGCAAGACGTTCGTGCCTACTTTTTAACGCTGCAATACTGGCTCGCAGGCTCGGAAGAAAACATCTCGAATCTGGTTCACGCACTCGTGGATCGCTACGCCGACGGTCCGCGCAAAGTATTGCGTGGATTGACCAGGGTTGGCGAGCCAGTTGAGTACCCGGAGGTGGGCGTTTATCACCCTCGTATGGAAAAGCGCATGGCGGAATCGGCAAACGCACTTCCGTCTGTTGCAACGGGCGGCAAACGCGGGACGGTCGGTCTGCTGTTGATGCGCTCGTACGTGTTGGCTGGTAACGCTGACCACTACGATGGCGTGATTACAGCAATGGAAGCGAGGGGGCTGCGTGTTATCCCTGCGTTCGCGACGGGTCTCGACGCACGCCCTGCGATAGACGCATTTTTTCTGAAAGATGGTCGTCCGGTGATTGACGCGATGGTCTCGCTTACTGGCTTCTCGTTAGTCGGCGGCCCCGCTTACAACGATTCCAAAGCCGCCGAGGAAACACTGTCGAAACTGGACGTGCCCTACCTTGCGGTACATCCGGTGGAGTTCCAGACGCTTGACCAATGGGGCGGCTCATTACGAGGCCTGCTTCCCGTTGAATCGACCATTATGGTCGCAATTCCTGAGCTTGATGGCGCCGCCGGGCCAATGGTTTTTGGGGGGCGCGGTAGTGGCACCGAAGTCGCTTGTACTGGTTGCTCGCGCGGTTGTACCTTCAAAAATGTTGTCGATTTGCACGACATGCATAGCTGCATTGAGCGAGCTGACGCTCTTGCCGCGCGGGTTGGCAAGCTGGTTGACCTGCGTCGCTCGGAGCGCGCCATTCGCAAGATTGCTGCCATCGTATTCAACTTTCCACCGAATGCTGGCAACACGGGTACCGCAGCGTTCCTGTCGGTATTCGAGTCGTTGTTCAACACCATGAAAGCGATGAAGCGTGAGGGCTACACGCTCGACGTGCCCGCCGATGTAGACACGCTGCGGAACGCCATCATTCATGGCAATGCTGACAAGTTTGGCGCGCAAGCTAACGTTCACACCCGCATCCCCGCCACCGATCACGTTCGTCGCGAGAAATATCTCAAAGAGATTGAAGCGCAATGGGGTCCGGCACCCGGTAAGCAACAGAGCGACGGCAGTTCTATCTTTGTACTCGGTGCGCAGTTCGGCAATGTGTTTGTCGGAATCCAGCCCGCCTTCGGTTACGAGGGCGATCCGATGCGACTGCTGTTTGAAAAGGGTTTTGCGCCAACGCATGCGTTCTCGGCCTTCTATCGCTGGTTGCGTGAGGATTTCGGCGCTAACGCAGTCCTGCATTTCGGTACTCATGGTGCTCTCGAATTCATGCCGGGCAAGCAAAGCGGCTTGTCTGCTACCTGTTGGCCCGACCGGCTGATTGGCGACCTGCCAAACTTGTATTTGTACGCGTCCAATAACCCGTCGGAAGGCACGATTGCCAAGCGCCGCGCTGCTGCGACGTTGATCAGCTACCTGACTCCGCCAGTGGCCCAAGCCGGACTGTACAAAGGCCTGATCGACCTGAAAGATGCGCTGGATCGCTATCGCAGTTTGAGTGACGACGATGGCCATGAACAGGTTGAGCTCGCCGCGATGATTCAGTCGATGGCGGCTGAGCTTGAATTGGCGACACCCGCTCCAGAGTGGGGCAACAACGCACATGTTGAAATTGCAAAGCTCAATGACTCGCTGCTGGAGCTTGAATACACGTTGATTCCGCACGGCTTGCATGTGGTGGGCCAAGCTCCGAGCAAAGTCGAACGCACCGATCTCTTGCTGTCGATGGCTGAGTGCTTCGGCACCACGTTGCGGCACGGCATCTCGAAGAACTCGCCCTTGAAGCCGGGATAGGGGTCCATCACCATCATGTCGGTGCATTGCTCGACGCCTTC
>JAYWAQ010000144.1:0-2320 GCA_043782305.1 Burkholderiales bacterium | reverse complement strand
ACGACCAGCGCCTTCGCGAACTGCTTCAGCGCTTTTTAGCCGAGCAGGGCTTCCGCGTATCCGCGCTGGCCGATCCTCGCGATTTGTCGCGGCGGCTGGAGCGCGATCCACCCCATCTGATCGTACTCGACTGGATGATGCCGCACGAGGATGGCCTCTCGGTCTGTAAGCGTATCCGCGCGGCGGGCGACCGTACACCCGTCATCATGCTGACCGCGAAGGGCGATGACAATGAGCGTATCGATGGCCTTGATGCCGGGGCAGATGACTATCTCGGCAAACCATTCAATCCGCGCGAACTGGTCGCCCGCATTCACGCGGTGCTGCGCCGTGCCGCAGAAATTTCCCCGGGCGCGCCGTTGCCGACCGATCAGCCGATTATTTTTGGCGATTGCGAAGTGAATTTCTCCACGCGCGTGCTGACGCGCAAGGGCGAAGCGCAAGACCTCACCACCAGCGAATTCGCGATGCTCAAGGTATTCGTCACGCATCCGCATGAGCCGCTCACGCGCGAGCGGCTGTCGATGCTGGCGCGCGGCAAAGAACATGAGGTGTTTGACCGCGCGGTGGACGTGCAGGTCTCGCGTTTGCGCAAGCTCGTGGAGCCCGATGCTGCGAAGCCGCGCTACATCCAGACGGTGTGGGGACGTGGCTACGTGTTCGTGCCCGATCAGGCGATTGTTGATGCCTAAGACCCTGTTCTGGCGGCTCGCAGCGCTCCTGATGATCGCGCTTGCCGTTGCCGTTCTCGCGATGGTTTTCCTGTTCCGGCAAGATCGCGCCACGCTGATCGCACGCAATTTCACCGAAGCCAAGATGGAGCAGATCGAGGCCCTGCGAGCGACGCTTGCCAAGGTACCCACCGACGACACCGTCGCGCGCCCGCAGCTGCAATTGCAAAGGCTTGGGCGCGAATATGGGGTGATGTTGATCCCGACTGATCGGCGGCCCGAAATCGGACAACTACCGCGAGGCCCCGCGCTTGCTCCGCTGGTAGAAAAACTACAGGAACAATTGGGCCGCGACACCGAGATTCGCCTCGGCATGCGGCTTGATCAGCCTGTCGTGTGGATCAGGCTCAAGCTCGGCGAGCAAGGCGCGCGGGCGGTGTGGGCAGGCATCCCGATCCGCAATGTTGAGGTGGGCGAGGTTCCGATGCGCCTGTTGCTCACGCTCGGAAGCCTCCTCGCGATACTGCTCGCCGCAACGCTCTGGTTTGCGCGACGCCTGTCGCGACCACTCGCCGATTTGGCCGATGCAGTAGACAAAGTCGCCGTCGGCAAGCGTCCTGACCCATTGCCGGAAGACGGCCCCACCGAGATCGCCCGCGTCGCGCGCAACGTCAACCGCATGGCTGCCAATCTGGAGCGGCTGGAGCGAGACCGCAGCACCATGCTCGCCGGCATTTCGCACGACATCCGCACGCCGCTCACGCGCCTGCGGCTGGCGGGAGAAATGGCTGTCAGCGATCCACAAAGCCGCAGCGAAATGGCCGCCGACATCGATGAAATTGATCGTGTCGTCACCCAGTTTCTGGACTTCGCACGAGGTAATCCAAAGGAAGCCCCAGTGCGCCTCGATCTGCGCGAATCGCTCAGCGCAGTCGCGGCGAAGGCGGAGTCGCGATCATTGCCAGTGCTTTGGTCGCCCGGCAGTGACGCACTCTGTGTCAACACCTTCCCGGCCGCGTTTGAGCGCATGCTCATGAACCTGATCGAAAACGCCCATCGATACGGCCAACCGCCGGTCGAACTGGCGCTCAGCCGCGACGGTGCCATCGCCGAAATCGACGTGCTGGATGCAGGTGAAGGCGTTGCCGCCGCCGACGTGGAACGGCTCAAACAGCCATTCGTCCGCGGTGATCAGGCGAGAGGCGGCGCGATGGGCGCAGGCCTGGGCCTCGCGCTGGTGGAGCGGCTCGCGCAGTGGCATGGAGGGAGTTTTGATTTGCTGCCAAGGGCTGGCGGCGGGACGATTGCGCGATTGCGGTTGCCGTTGGCTTAGCCATTGGAAAAATTGCATAGATGCCCGAAAGAAAGTCACTGAGTGTTTCATCTCGCGGCTGATGCCGTCCTCGTCCTGCACTTCGCCACAGTATTGTTCGTCATCGGCGGGCTTGTCCTGATCGTCGTCGGCAATCTATCCGGCTGGCGCTGGATCAATGCACTTTGGTTCCGCATCCTGCATTTGGCAACGATCGCGATTGTGATTGCCGAAGCTTGGCTCGGGATCACGTGCCCGTTGACGACGCTTGAGATGTGGTTGCGGGAGCCGTCTGGCGCGGGCGTAGCGGCTCGTTATAGCGAAAGCTTTGTGGGGC
>JAYWAQ010000143.1:0-6482 GCA_043782305.1 Burkholderiales bacterium | reverse complement strand
GCAGTGCGTGCTGGGTTGCGACCCAGCCGCGCGTTACGGCTTTTTCGCCTCAGCCGCCGGGGCGGAATCGGTCGGAGCGACTGTCGTTGGCGGCGGAGCCGACGGTGCAGGCTTCACAGCAGGCGCGCCTGGTTTGGCAACTGAACCCGGAGGCGCGGGCTTGGTTTCAACCGCCTTCTTGCGCAATTCCTCTCGCTTTTCGGGCGGCAGGTTGCGATATTCGTCCCATTTTTGCGGAACAGCAGCACGTTTTTCTGGCGGGAGCTGTTTTAACTCGTTGTACTGTTCGCGCGCCTTGCGACGCTCATCAGGAGAAAGCTTGGCCCAGCCCGCCATGCGATCTTGCAGGTTCTTCTGCTGATCGGGCGTCATCGTTGGGTATTTTGCGGCGATCTCACGCCATTTTCGCTTGCGCAAATCACTTAGAGACATCCAGTCCGCCTGCAACGGCGCGAGCACCTTTTGCTCGTCCGCCTTCAAATCCTGCCACTTCTGGGCGAACGCACTTCCGGGCAGCGCGAGGCTAGCAATAAAAAACAAAACGGCCGCGAGTTTTGCAACTAGCGCGGCCGATTTGGACGGTTTTGGAGTCGAGGAAAAGTAAGCCGTCACGCTGTTTCTCAAATAATTTCTATTGATCTTCCCGCAGAAAGTGCGTGAATCCCTTGTCAAGCAGTGCGTCGACCGGAACGTCGTCAGCGAGCAGCATGACATCTACGTCAGCGGTGTCACGTGCGGTGACGATTTCCTGCCACTGTTGGTAACCATAGGTCGAGAGCACGCCCGCCACAATCAGGCCCGTGGCCCAGAAGCGGAAGTCGGTGACGCGGTTGCGCCAACCGCCCGCCATGGTGAGCGTGCCGCCATTGCCGAACGTGCTGGAAGCTGTCTGCGGGTCAAGCGCAGCAATCGCGCCACGGCGAGCTTCAGCAAGACGGTAGGCGATGCCCGGTTTAATGTTTTGTGCGGCGGCGTCAAGGTAAGGGCGAAGCGCCTTGCCGACGGCTGCAATTTCGTGATCCTGGAGGAGAGTTTCTTCTTTTTTCATAATGTGATTCCTTTCTGGCGGAGCAGGCCCTGTAGCGCCCGAACCGCGCGGGAGCAGTGAGTTTTCACGCTTCCCTCCGAACAGCCCATCGTCGTGGCTGTCTCGGCAGTGTCCATGTCCTCCCAGTAACGCAAAAGGAAGGCTTCTCGTTGACGCGCCGGAAGCTTCTGCAACGCCTCTTCAATCGCGGCCATGGATTGTCTTTGTTCAAGGGCAGCAAGCGGCTGGTCGTTGCCCACGGCGCTGTCCTGCGCTTCAAGGATTTCGAGCACGTCGAAATCCTCATCCGCATTGGCTCCGCCGAGGCTCGAGAAGTTCGTGGTGTACTGATTTCTCGTCTTGGTGCGACGGAAATGATCAAGAATGGTGTTCTGCAAAATGCGCGTGAATAGCATCGGCAGCTCGTTGGCGGGCTTATCGGCATAGCTCTCGGTGAGCTTCATCATCGAATCCTGCACGATGTCCAGCGCGGCGTCGTCATCGCGCGTGGCGTATGCGGCATGCTTGAACGCACGACGCTCAACCGAGGCGAGAAACGCGTTGATTTCCTTGGCTTGAGCCAGAGTGGGGCCTTTCTTTTTCGTGCCCGTCAACGTCGACAGACCCGCTTGAAGTTGCGCGATTATAGGCATCGATCCAACAACCGTTGCAGCAAACATCTGGACAATTTCTCCCGCAAAATGACTACAGCCGCAGCCAAACCTGGAAACAGGTCCGGTAATTGCGATAACGTAGCGCCGCCCCCTTCGGATGACACCTAATTTTTGACGGAGCCCTCATTGCGATGAGTCCCCTGATTTCGACCCTGAAACGCGTATTAAAGACCCGTGGTGTGACCTACGCCGATTTGGCCGGGCGCATCGCCTTGTCAGAGGCAAGCGTGAAGCGCCTGTTCTCGCAGGGCACGTTCACGCTGGAGCGACTGGAGGAGGTCTGTGCCGCGCTTGAAATAGATGTGTTTGAGCTGGCGAAACTGGCGCGCGGTGAGTTGGCGCGCGCGGGACAGTTAACCGTCAAGCAAGAGCAGACGCTCGCCAAAGATCGCGTCTTGCTGGGCGTGTTTTATCTGGCCTACAACGGCTGGCAGATCGACGACATCGTGGCGAAATTTGAGTTCACACGTGCCCAAGTGTTTACGCTTGTGCACAAACTGGACGGGATTGGAGTGCTCGATTTGTTGCCCGGAGACAAATTACGAATGAAAGTGGGCCGCAATCTGCGCCTGCGCCGACGTGGGCCGATTGAGCTGGCCTATGGTCGCACCGTACTGGGCGAATTTTTGAGCCCGGAATTTGATCGCGTCGGCGGGATGTTTCGCTTCGAATTTCGCGAGCTTTCGAACGCGAGTTTTGAGGTGCTGAAACGGAAGCTGGAGCGCCTGGCCGATGAAGTACACGAACTGGCTGAACTCGACAGCATGCTGCCGTCGAGCGAGCGGAAGACGATTGGCGTTGCGGTTGGACTTCGTCCGTGGACGGTGTCGATGGTCAGCGGCCTGCCCGCCAAAAAATCCGCTCAGAGTAACGTTTGAGATTGGGCAGCAGCTTTCTGCTGAATGCACCAATTCATAGGGGATAAGCATCCAAAAATTAGAAAGTCGACATTAGGGTATATCGTCGTCCAGCCCTTGAAAAATAGGGCGCTCACGATAGATCTGTTACGGCCCGGATCATCGCCGTTCTTCCCTGGCGCAGGCGTTTCGCCGCAACGCTAGCGGCACGCAAAAAACGCCGACGGCCCAGAATCGAAATCCCGATACACGCGAAATTTCCCCTGTGCTATCAATTCATTTGCTGTGACCGTGATCGGAGCATAAAGCTTGCCGACACGTTGGTTCATAGCAGCATTAAGGAGGCACCATGATCGCATTGAACGTCAACGGGAAAGCACATTCACTGGACGTCGAAGACGACATGCCACTGCTGTGGGTGTTGCGCGAAATTATGGGACTCACCGGCACCAAATACGGCTGCGGCATCGCTCAGTGCGGCGCGTGTACGGTGTACATGGACGGTGTGCCGGTGCGCTCGTGTTCGCTCCCGGCTTCCGCTGTGCAAAAGGCAAAGATCACGACGATTGAAGGGCTTTCGACCGACGTGTCCCACCCGGTGCAAAAGGCCTGGCTTGAGCTCGACGTGCCGCAATGCGGTTACTGCCAGTCCGGACAGATCATGGCGGCCGCGGCGTTGCTCAAAGAAAAGCCCACGCCGACCGATAAAGACATTGACGAGGCGATGACCAATATTTGTCGCTGCGGAACGTATCAGCGGGTTCGCGCGGCGATTCATCTGGCAGCAAAAATGCGTGTCGCCTCGGCCGCAGACTGGCCGCAGACGGATCAGCATCGAGATGCGCCGGTGGTTCAGGCGTCGTCGTCCGTAGTCGCAGGATAAGCGGGGGAAATCATGAAAACAACTTCTTCCAATTCCCCTGTTAGTTCTATCAATCCGGTGAACACTTCCCGTCGCCAATATTCATCGTCGGCTCAGCGTCAATCGCATCCGGTGGCCTCGCGCTCGGTTTGTCCGCTTCATGGTCGGCAAGCGCCGGCGCGCAAGCTGCGCCAAACGTCGCAAGCGTCGCTGCCGGCGACACCGAAGTCACGGCTTGGGTCGTCATCAAGCCAGACGATAGCTGCGTCATCCGTATCGCCCGTTCGGAGATGGGTCAAGGCACGCGTACCGGTCTCGCGCAACTCGTGACGGAAGAGCTCGAGTGCGACTGGGCCAAAGTCAGCACTGAATATCCGTCACCAGGACAAAGCTTCGCGCGCAAACGCGCGTGGGGCGAAATGTCCACGGGCGGCAGCCGTGGCATTCGCATCTCGGAAGACTACGTGCGTCGCGGTGCTGCCGGAGCACGGGTCATGCTCATGCAGGCGGCAGCTGACACCTGGAAAGTCCCGAGCGGCGAACTGACGGTGTCGAAAGGCGTGATCACACACGCCGCAAGCGGTCGCACGACGAGCTACGGCAAAGTAGCGATGGCCGCCTCAAAAATCACGCCGCCTGATCCAAAAAGCATCACGCTCAAAAATCCGCGCGACTGGAAAGTGGCGGGCAAGGCGATGCGCCGCCTCGATACCAAATCCAAACTCAATGGTTCGCTGGTTTACGCAGCCGATCTGCGTTTCCCCGGCATGCTCTGCGCGGCGATCAAAGCCTGTCCGGTGCATGGCGGCAAGCTTGTGAGCTTTGATGGTTCGAAGATCGCGGGCATGCGCGGCGTGAAGGGTGCAGTGCGCGTCAACGAAGGCACGGTTGCAGTGCTCGCGGACACATGGTGGCGCGCCAAGACGGCTCTGGACAAGCTGCCCATCGTGTGGGACGAAGGCGAATACGCCAAAGCCTCCAGCGCCACCATCGCAGCGAGCCTCAAGGCCGGGCTGGAAGAGACGGGTGGTCAATACGCTGGCCGTGTTGAAGGCGATGCGGCCAAAGCCATCGCAGGTGCCGCGAAAAAGATCGAGGCGACGTACAGCACTCCTTTTCTGTCGCACGCCTGCATGGAGCCGATGGGCTGCACTGTGCGCTACACGCCCGAGCGCGCGGAGGCTTGGGTGCCCACGCAAAACGGCGAGGCGTCGCACACGTCGCTGTCCGAGTCGTCCGGCCTGCCGCTCGACAAATGCGAGGTTTACAAAATGGATCTCGGTGGCGGCTTCGGCCGGCGCGGCGGCCAGCAGGATTACGTGCAGCAGGCCACCGCTATCGCAAAGCAATTTCCCGGCACCCACATCAAGCTGCTGTGGAGCCGCGAAGAAGATCAGGCGCACGATTTCTATCGCCCGGTTTCGATGGCGAAGATGACGGCGGGCCTCGACGACAAGGGCGAACTGGTCGGCATGCACATTCGCATCTCGGGCCAGTCAATCAACGCGTGGGTCAATCCGCTCGCCATCAAGGAGGGCAAGGACGAACGCCAGATGCAGGGCCTCTGGCAGCAGCCGCACGACGCGCAATGGGGCTACACCGTGCCCAATCTGCTCACCGAATACGCGATGCGCAACACGCACGTCCCGGTCGGCCCGTGGCGCGGCGTGAACACCAACCAAAACGGTGTGTACTCTGAATGCTTCATGGATGAATGTGCGAAAGCAGCAGGCAAAGACCCGCTCGAATTCCGTCGCGCGCTACTGAAAAATCATCCCAAACATTTGGCTGTGCTCAACGCTGCGGCAGAGAAATTCGACTGGAACAAACCGCTCGCACCGGGCCGCCACAAAGGCATCGCGCAGTTCATGGGCTACGCGAGCTACTCCGCCGCAGCGGCCGAGGTCAGCGTGAGCCCGAAAGGCGAAATCAAGGTGCACCGCATGGCTTTCGCGCTCAACAGTGGCCACGTCGTCAACCCCGATCAAGTGGCTGCCCAAATCGAAGGCTCAGTCGCGATGTCTTTAAGCGCCATGTTCTACGGCGAAGTCACCGTAGAAAACGGCCGCATGAAAGAGCTAAATTTCGACAGCTACCGCCTGCTTAAGCTCGCCGAAATGCCAAAGGTAGAAACCGTGCTGGTGCCGACGTTTGACTTTTGGGGCGGTGTGGGGGAGCCCACGATTTGTGTGGTCGGGCCGGCGGTTTTGAACGCTGTATTTGCGGCTACTGGAAAGCCTATTCGGAATTTGCCGCTTAAGAATGAGGGGTATACGTTTGCGTGATTAGCAACGTACGGGGCGGAAGGCTTCATGCCGCATCTTTCCAGCCTTGTGCAGTTTGACTAGCTTTTCGCCATCGCCGCTCTTCTTCGGCTCGATGCGATAGTAGTATTCGTCCTTAGGAGTAAACGGCATTGCTGCTTCCAGTGCTCGAAGCTTGGCAGTGAACTCGGCATTTTGATCGGACGCGCTGAACTTGAAAACTGGCAGGATGAATGCCCGGCGACCGCCGAGTGCCACGGCGATTTTATTTCCGCTTTTGAATTGGGTGCTTAGTTGCGATCGGCTCGGGTTCGGCATTTCACGCCATTCGAATGAATACGAGATGTAGAGTCCAACTGGACCAAGCGGCTGCTTGGGCCGCTGGTCATCCGCAAAGGCGAAATCAAGAGCGTCATTCAATTGTGTTGACGGTAACTCCCACTCGTTGAAGATGCCCGAAACGCTTGTTGGTGGCCCGAACGCTTCGTTAGCTTCTGCAAGAGTAGCTTCAACGATGGCCGGGTCCGTGAACTGATCATGTCCCCAAACGTGTAATTTCAGAGGGGAGCGCAACTGCGCGATAGTGTGCTTGTTCAGAAAGGTCTGCGTCGCAGCCCATGCTTTTCTGGGGCTTCGAGCCCTTGGCCCATGTCCATGGGTTGCAGATTTCGGAGGTAGGTATGCGAGTAAGCTCATTGGTTTCGTAGATACCGTCTTAAAGAGCAAGCAAGAAAAGTGAATTCTGTGCGAGTTGTCCGACTTGCCCACAGGGGCAGCCGAAACGAGCTTTTTAGGGGT
>JAYWAQ010000142.1:0-6491 GCA_043782305.1 Burkholderiales bacterium | reverse complement strand
GAACGCGCTTGCATCCCGTCACGCAGGCGGTGTCCAAGCAGTTGATGCCGATCTACGACAAACCGATGATTTACTACCCGCTGTCAGCTTTGATGCTGGCAGGCTTGCGTGAAATTCTGATCATTTCAACGCCACAAGACACGCCTCGCTTTCAGGACTTGCTCGGTGACGGCAGCAAGTGGGGCATGGACCTTAAATACGCTGTGCAGCCGTCACCGGACGGGTTGGCGCAAGCTTTCATCATAGGCCGCGAATTTATCGGTAACGACCATGCCGCGCTGGTGCTTGGCGACAACGTGTTCTACGGTCACGAATTGCAGCAACTACTGGAAAGCGCGAACAATCGCCGTGATGGCGCAACGGTATTTGCGTATCCGGTCAGCGACCCGGAACGCTATGGTGTGGTCGAGTTTGACAACGCGGGCCACGCGATCAGTCTGGAAGAAAAGCCCAAATCACCGCGTTCCCGTTACGCAGTGACAGGCATTTATTTCTACGACAACAGTGTGATTGAAATTGCTGCCAATTTGAAGCCGTCGGCGCGCGGCGAACTGGAAATCACCGACTTGAACCGCATCTATCTCGAGCGCCAACAATTGAGCGTTGAGATCATGGGGCGTGGTATGGCGTGGCTCGATACGGGCACGCATGATTCGTTGCTGGAGGCTGCGCAATTCGTGCAAACCATCGAGCGTCGGCAGGGGCTCAAAGTCTGTTGCCCCGAAGAGATCGCCTATCGGCAGGGCTTCATCGATGCGGCACAACTCGGAAAATTGGCAGTGCCGCTGGCCAAGAGTGGCTATGGAAAATACTTGCAGGACGTATTGAAAGATCAGGTTTTTTGATGAAAGTCATCAGGACTTCGATACAGGGTTGCCTGATTCTTGAGCCGCAGGTGTTTGCGGATGAGCGCGGACACTTTTTTGAGAGTTTCAGCATCCAGAAATTTCGAAACGCAACCGGCGTACTCGACAATTTTGTGCAGGACAACCACAGCTATTCACACGCCAATGTACTGCGGGGGCTGCATTATCAAATTGAGCAGGCGCAAGGCAAACTGGTGCGTGTAGTGTCCGGTAAAGTGTGGGATGTTGCGGTCGACCTGCGTCGCTCATCGCCCACCTTTGCGCAGTGGTACGGCGTTGAGCTTTCTGCTGAAAACCAGCGCATGCTCTGGGTGCCGCCGGGCTGCGCCCACGGGTTTGTAGTCACCGGGGAGGATGCAGTATTTCTCTATAAGACGACCGACTATTACGCTCCCGCACATGAACGAACCATCGTTTGGAATGATACTTCGCTCGCGATTTCGTGGCCGGTTGCATCGCCGGTTGTGAATGCGAAGGACGCTGCCGGGATGACGTTCAAACAGGCTCCCACCTTTAAGTGAATCGATATGTACTAGCGGCGGATTCCCCGTGAAGCTGCTCATCACGGGTGCCAACGGTCAGCTTGGCTTGGCGCTGGGCCGTCGATTGTCCGGACCGCACGACGTTGTCAGGCTTGATCGTACGCAACTTGACATTTCTGATGCGAACGCATGTCGTGTCGCCCTCGAGACGATACGCCCTGGCGTACAGCTGAATTGCGCGGCGTACACGGCGGTGGATCGCGCCGAATCGGATCGCGATGCCGCATTTGCGATTAATGCCGAGGGGCCGCGAAATCTGGCCCGTGCGTGTCGCGAGCTGGATATTTTTCCGATTCATTTTTCGACCGATTACGTATTCGATGGTGCGGCCAAAACGCCCTACAACGAGGATGCTGCGACGAATCCTGCAAGCGTTTACGGCGCATCAAAACTGGCCGGTGAAATAGCGTTCAAAAGTGAATCTCCCGCCCATCTTATTTTTCGGCTGAGCTGGGTTTACAGTAACGACGGTGCAAATTTTTACAAAACGATGCTGCGGCTCGGTGGCGAGCGTCCGCAACTTCGTGTCGTTGCGGATCAGATTGGTGTACCGAATTACACGGCGGACATTGCCGATTGGATTGCACTCGTGCTGGAACGAAGCACTGCGGAACTTGTCGGCTGCTCCGGGCTCTATCACCTGAGTTGTGCTGGCCCGACAAGCTGGTGCGACTTTGCGCGAGTGATTTTTGCGGGCGCACAGATGTCGGACCGTGTCGCAGTCGAGGCGATTTCTACGTCTGAGTACAAAACTGCGGCTACTCGGCCCGCGTATAGTGTTCTTGATTCGCGTCGCTTTGCAGCGACATTTGGCGGGACAATCCCGGATTGGCGAGACGGGTTGCGGCGCTGCCTTGTAGAGCGCACAATGTTGGTCTAGATTGCACGTTGGTGTGGCGGCTATAAGTCACTCGCCCCCTTTAATTAAGGACATAAAATTATGCTGCGACGATTTCTTTTCACTACTTTGCTGTTTGGCGCTGTCACGTCGGCAGCGTCTGCCGTGGACATTCCGAGCGAAGGCCGCAGCATGCCGCAGGCTATTGTTGACTCCAGTAAAGCGGCAGTGGTAGAACAATTTCTGGGTAATGCAGACAGCGCCTATCGCATCGAAGCCTCCGCGTGGACGCGCCCTCTTGCGGCTGTGTCGCAAAAATCACTGTCGATTGATGTTGACCGTGCAAAGCCCGTCCAGGTCGGCTTTCCGCGTGACATTCCCGCTTCGTTGCGGTCGTTGCCACTTGCTTCGTTGCCGTGGACAACCCTTGGCGATGGGAGTCGCGCCGTGCAGGTACAAGTGGTCGCCGCAGACGCTGCCGGTATTCGCATCGCATATCACGTAGACGGCCCAACCAATGCACTGGAGCTGCGCTTTTCCGGTAGCGGGCGTGATCAGGTGTTCCGTTCGACTGCTATTCCGAGCGCGGAGATTGCCTGGTCACCAGTGCTCGAAGGAGACACCGGAACGGTTGAACTGCATGTGCTAGCGGGGTTCGAGCCGACACAATTCAAAGTTGTTTTTGAGCAGTTGTCGCATCTGGTCAAGGTGGGTGTCGACTTGAACAAAGACATTCGTGACATCGGTACCGCCGGATCATGCAACGTCGATATCGCTTGCGTGAGCAATCCGAGTACGGCGTTACTAAACGCCGCCAAGGCAACCGCCAAAATGGTCTTCACGGATGGTTCCGGCACCTATGCTTGCACGGGCACGTTACTGAATTCAACGTCTGGCGCTGACTATTTTTACTCAGCAGCGCACTGCATCAGTAACCAGGCCGCTGCCTCTACACTCAATACCTACTGGTTTTTTGACGCAGTATCGTGCAACAGCCGTGCAGTTCCCCCCTATCAGCTGGTCGGGGGCGGGTCAACACTGTTGGTGACTGATACGACGCTGGACGTTACCCTGCTTCAATTGCGCCAAAGCGCGCCGCTAGGTGCAGTTCGCGCAGCTTGGAACGCGACCGTCATTCCGGCGGGAACTGTAACGGTTGGTTTGCACCACCCGCAGGGCGATCTCAAGAAATTCTCCCAAGGCAGCATGCAAGGCTATGTGCAGGGCCCGCTCACGTATGACAACGTGCCCCGTCCTCAGGCAGGCAAGGACAGTTTCATCTCGGTTCGTTGGACTTCGGGAACTACCGAAGGCGGATCAAGCGGCTCCGGCGTGTTCACGTTTAACACCTCCGGTGGATACTACGAACTTCGCGGCGGTCTCGAAGGGGGCGCAGCCTCGTGTAGCAATCCCAATGGTGCCGATCGCTTCTCGCGTATGGACATGCTGTTCACGCGGCTTGCACCTTACCTGTTGCCAGCAGCTGTCATTCCCGCTACCTCTGGCTCTCAGGCAGCCATGGTCGAATATTGGAATCCGCAACTTGACTTCTACTTTATGACGTCGCGCGAAGACGAAAAATCGTTGCTCGACAACATCGTCGACGGCAGCGCGAATCGTCTGTGGTACCGCTCGTCATATTGGTTCAAGACCGATCCGTTCTCCTCGTCGTCCACATCGTCAATTTCGCGCTACTTTGCGGCCGGTGCCGCCAAGTCAGGTAGCCGCGGTTCACATTTCTACACCGCGCTGAATTCAGATCGAGCGGCGATAACCGCGTCGGGCCTGGAGCGATTTACGGTCAATTGTCAGGGCTTGCCGAACGGAACGTTCTGTAACGAGGGTATCGACTCATACGTGGCCATACCCATTGGAACCGGACCGAGCGCGCAGTGCAGGGCAGGAGAGGTCCCAATTTATCGAGTCTTCCGCGGGGCCCCACGCTACGTTGACGACGGTAACCATCGGTATGTCACCAACGCCAGCATCTACGGCTACATGGTTAACGAGCTTGGCTGGACAGGCGAATCGATCAACTTCTGCGCTAAACCATAGCCGTATCGGAGCGCGCCGCATGGGGCGCGCGTCGTCTCGCACTGGGTTCGCTAAAAGCGATACCCGACGCTGATCAGGCTGCCAGTGGAAATCTCTCCCGGCACCAGCACTACCGCGTTCCAGCCAAACGTCACTCCGCCGAATTCCCCGCTGTTGCGAAAGCGGGCCAGCGTGTTGAGCGGCTCATCGGATGGCCGCATGCCTGTCGCTTGGTCGGCGGTCGTTACTTCGCAGCGAACACAGGGCTTCGCGAGCTTAAGTACAACCCCACCCATCGTCAGCGTATCAACGTGATCTTCGTCCCACGCAGGCAGGCCGTCGATCACAAGGTTCGGGCGAAACCGGTTCATCGGTAACGCGGTGTCCGTGCCGCCGCCAATTCGTCGGTTCAAGTCAGCGAGGGACGCCGTGTTTGTCACCAGAAGCGGATAACCATCAGCAAAATAAGTGTGCGCTCCTGAGTCTCCGGCATACAAGCGATTGCAGTCCCTGCGCATGTCGCGGTTGAAGCGCACGAGCCGAACGGCATGGCTCAACCCAAGTTTTCTTGCCAGCCACTGAGCGGCAGCATCGCCTGCGTCAAGCGCGATGGTCTCGTGGTTCCACACTTTGACCTTGATCAGCGAGTTGCGCGACGGGGGTTCCACGCGAAGGGTGTCACCGCCATCGGTCGCAAGCGTCAAGCCACCATCGGCATTAGCGTCCACGCGAAGCTTTGCCATCGCGGCGCATTGTCGTTGTGTGATGAACTGCGCTGGCGAGGAGCGCGCATCGACAACCATCCATTCGCGATCATGGGTAAAGCCGGTTGTGAGTACAGACGCTGTGCTGTGTGAAATCGCACGGCCGCCCTTGACCGGATAAGAAAAAAGCCCGGTAACTTTAACGCTATCCGGGCTTTCGACGCTTTGCATCGACGAGGTCTAGTTCGCTTTGAGCCCGGAGGTGTACTCGGCCAACGCTTTCATCTCGCCTTCGGTCAGACGGCTCGCAATGGTCATCATGATCTTGCCGTTCGCGTTGGTGTCGTCCTTGGTAGCACCCCCGCGAACGCCGCCTTTGAACGCGGTCAATTGCGCCAGCGTGTATTCGGCATGCTGACCGCCCACGCGAGGATATTGCGCCGGAATGCCGGCACCACTCGGCGAGTGGCAACCTGCGCAAGCGGGAATTCCGCGAGTCGCATCTCCGGCCCGGTAGAGGCGTTCGGCGCTCTTGGCCAGTTTCTCGTCTTTAGTGCCAATCGCGCGGCCCTTTTGGGCCGCGAAATACACGCCCAGCGACTTCATGTCAGCGTCGCTCAGCGTGGTGGCGAAGCCCTTCATGATGGCGTTATCGCGCTGCCCTGATTTGAAGTGACGCAACTGTTTGGCGATGTACTGCCAGCTCATGCCTGCAAGATTCGGTTGCGTCGGGATCGGGCTCACGCCATCGACACCGTGGCAGCCCGCGCAAACGCCAGCGAGTGCCTGGCCCTTCGTGTACTCGGGGTCTTTGTCGGCTTGCGCAAACGCAGCCATCGACAAGACGGAGGCGAAAACTGAAACGGCGGCGGTAAGAGTACGACGGTTGAAAGTCATGGCGAATGGCTGTCGAAATTGGATTTCGCCGCACTTTGGCGGACAAAGGCAGCGAAATCAATGGAAGAGGGGTACTACAACCTAAAATTATAACTTTCACGAACCGGCCACCTATGGATACTCCTGCCCACACTGCGCGCACCGCCGCGACCGAGCGACTGGAGCGTATCCCGGAATTTGCAGGAGTGACGTTCGACAAATCGGTTGTTGACGTGGAGGGTCTGCCTTTCGTTACCGGGCCGGAGATCGCCTTCGCGGGCCGCTCCAATGCTGGTAAATCGAGCAGCATCAACAAGTTTGCCGGGCAAACGCGGCTGGCCTACGCGAGCAAAATGCCCGGACGCACACGCGAACTCAATTTCTTCCCGCTTCGTAACGGCGGCCATCTCGTGGATTTGCCAGGATACGGTTTTGCGCGCACGCCAAAAGATAAGCAGCGCGTCTGGACTGGGGTGATTGAACATTATTTCCGCGAACGTGACGCCCTGCGGGGCATTGTGCTGGTGCTCGACGTGCGTCATGCGCCAACGCCACTCGATCTGCAATTTGTGGAATGGCTCGACGGACTGGGTCGTGGGCGGCCCCCACTGATGTGGCTGCTTAACAAGGC
>JAYWAQ010000141.1:0-2325 GCA_043782305.1 Burkholderiales bacterium | reverse complement strand
GCGTGCAGGAAACAGTGATCGCGATGGCGCACCGCGGTCGCCTTGGCGTGCTGGTCAACACCTTCGGCAAATTGCCGGCAGACTTGTTTGCCGAGTTTGAAGGCAAATACGACACTACATTGTCTGCCGGTGACGTGAAGTATCACAAAGGTTTTTCGAGTGACATTACGACGCCCGGTGGCCCAATGCACATCACGCTCGCGTTCAATCCATCACATCTGGAAATCGTTAACCCGGTCGTAGTGGGCTCGGTGCGCGCACGTCAACACCGTCGCGGCGACACCACGGGCAAGCAGGTGCTCGGGATTCTGTTGCACGGAGACGCGGCGGTCGCCGGTCAGGGTGTGGTGCAAGAAACGCTTGCACTATCGCAAACACGCCATTACGGCACGGGCGGCACGATGCACGTTGTGATCAACAATCAGATCGGCTTCACCACCAGCGACCCGCGCGATGTGCGCTCGTCGTTGTATTGCACCGATATTGCGAAGATGGCCGAAGTACCGATCTTCCACGTCAACGCGGATGATCCAGAGGCCTGTCTGCTCGTTACCGAAATCGCGCTCGACTACCGCAATATTTTTCATAAAGACGTATTCATCGATCTCGTCTGCTTCCGTCGCCTCGGCCACAACGAGCAGGACGAGCCGATGGTGACGCAACCGTTGATGTACAAAAAAATTCATCAGCACCCCGGTACCCGAAAACTCTACGCTGACAAGCTCGAAGCTGAAGGTGTCATCAAAGCGGGCGAAGGCGATGCGATGGTCACGGCGTTCCGCGACGCGATGGACAAAGGTACGCATACCAACAAGACGATTCTGTCGAATTATGTTGCGCCGTTCCAGCAGGACTGGGCGAAGTTTGTTGGTCGCACCTGGACCGACGTTGCCGACACCACCATTCCGCTGAAAACGATCAAGGAATTGGCAAAAAAACTGACCACGATGCCGGAGGGATTCGTCCTGCATTCACGCGTCGAGAAAATGATCGCTGATCGTAAGGCGATGGGCGACGGCAAACTGCCGCTCGACTGGGGCATGGCTGAGAATCTGGCGTACGCAACGCTCGTGAACGAAGGCGTTGGCATTCGTTTGTCGGGTGAAGATTGTGGTCGCGGCACCTTCTCGCACCGTCATGCCGTGTTCCACGATCAGGACCGCGAAAAGTGGGACAGCGGCAGCTACACGCCGCTGCAGCACATCAAGCCGAAGCAGGGCGATTTTCAGGTGATCGATTCGATCTTATCGGAAGAGGCGGTGCTCGGTTTCGAGTACGGCTACGCCACTTCCGAGCCCAACCAGCTTGTGATTTGGGAGGCGCAGTTCGGCGACTTTACCAACGGCGCGCAGGTCGTGATTGATCAGTTCATCAGCTCGGGCGAGGTGAAGTGGGGCCGCGTGTGCGGGCTCACGTTGCTGCTGCCGCACGGGTATGAGGGGCAAGGCCCAGAGCACTCGTCCGCGCGTCCTGAGCGCTTCCTGCAGCTGTGCGCTGAGCACAATATGCAGGTGGTTGTTCCGTCAACGCCTGCGCAGGTTTATCACATGCTGCGTCGTCAGATGGTGCGCGATTGGCGGAAGCCTTTGATCGTGATGACGCCTAAGTCACTTCTGCGCCACAAAGAAGCCGTGAGTTCGCTGCAAGAGCTGGCTGAGGGAACATTCCAGACCGTCATTGGCGAGACCGACAAGATCGTCGCTAAAAACGTCAAGCGCGTGATTGCGTGTTCGGGCAAGGTCTACTACGAACTGCTCGCGCACCGGCGCGAACAGGACATCAAGGACGTGGCCATCATTCGTCTGGAGCAGCAGTATCCGTTCCCGCATGATGACTTCAAGGCGCACCTCAAAAAATTCCCGAACGCACACGAAATTGTGTGGTGCCAGGAAGAGCCGCAAAACCAGGGTGCGTGGTACCGCCTGATGGCGTATTTCCGCGCGGACGTGAAGCCAGAGCAAGTGCTGCTGTACGCGGGTCGCGCCGTCAGCGCATCTCCTGCGGTCGGCTATTTGTCGAAGCACAACGCGCAGCAGAAAGAGCTCGTCGAGAGCGCCTTTAGCTCGAAGTTGGGCACTGGACAGATGATGACCAATCTCTAGAAACTTTTAGTGAGCAGTGAGCGGTGAGCAGTGACGCATCACCGTTCATCGCTAACTGCTCACTGCTCATTTTTTATTATTTACTCTTACTATGTTGATCGAAATAAAAGTCCCGCAACTCGCTGAAGGCACCCCGGAGGGTACGCTCGCCGCATGGCATGCGAAAGTGGGCGACGCCGTTAAACGCGACCAGAATCTTTGCGATATCGAGACCGATAAAGTG
>JAYWAQ010000140.1:0-2327 GCA_043782305.1 Burkholderiales bacterium | reverse complement strand
GCCGCAGCGCCAGCGCTGCCCCTGATTCCGGCGCCGGTGCCGCCCCAGATTCCGGCGCTGTCGCCGATGCCAAATAGTCTTTGGAAGTTTTGATGATGAGCACTAACCCACTTCTTTCCGTCTGGAATACGCCGTATGGTTTGCCGCCGTTCGATCTGGTTACCGCAGCGCATTTTTCGCCTGCCTTTGACGCGGCGCTCAACGAACACCGCACCGAGATTGAGGCGCTCGCCGCTATGACCGACGCGCCCACGTTTGAAAACACGCTGGTGCCGTTTGACAAGAGCGGTCGTCTGCTGTCTCGCGTACGTGAGCTCTTTTTCAATCTCACCGCTGCAGAAACTTCGCCGGAATTGCAGAAAGTGGAGCTCGAACTGGCTCCCAAACTCTCTGAACATAACAGCGCGATTTACATGAACGCGGCGCTGTTTGCACGGATCGATGCAGTGCATGAAAAAGCGGCGTCACTTGGCCTGTCGCAAGAGCAGCAACGCTTGCTCGATCGCGTGCATCTCGACTTCGTCCGCGCAGGTGCCAAGCTCGCGGCAGACGCCAAGGCGCGCTACGCAAAAGTCGTGGCCAAACTCGCCGAACTCACCACGCAGTTTTCGCAGAACGTACTGGCTGACGAGGCGAGCTATCAACTTGTTCTGGGCACGGAGGCTGACCTTGCAGGCCTGCCGCCGTTTTTGCGCGATGCAGCGAAGGAGGCAGCCGTTGCGCGAGGCCTTAAAGATACCTACGCGATCACGCTGTCGCGCTCGCTGATCGTGCCCTTTCTCACGTTCTCCGAGCGTCGCGATTTGCGCGAACAGGCGCTCAGGGCATGGACATCGCGCGGCGAACACCCCGGAGCCAGCGACAACCGCACCATCGCTGTGGAAATCCTCAAGCTGCGCCAGGAGCAGGCTGCCCTGCACGGCTACACAACGTTTGCCGACTACGCCCTCGTCGATCGCATGGCGGGCAAACCAGCGGCGGTGCAGGAGTTGCTTGGCAAGGTGTGGGAGCCGGCAAAACGTCGCGCCGCTGCGGAGCTTGATGCGATCAAAGCGATGGCCCTTGCAACGGGACACAATCACGCGATTGAGAAATGGGACTGGCGTTATTTCGCCGAAAAAGTGCGACAGACGCGCTATCAACTCGATGATGCCGAGACGAAACCGTACTTTGAATTGAACGCGATGATCGGTGCGATGTTTGACTGCGCTGGCAAGCTCTTCGGCCTCACGTTTGAAGAGAAAAGGGGCGTACCGCTGTATCACCCGGACGTTCGCGCCTTTGAAGTTCGCAATGCTGCGGGGGCTTTATCGGGAATTTTCCTCTCTGACAATTTCGCTCGTGCATCGAAGAGCGGCGGCGCATGGATGAGCGCTTACCGCCTGCAATCGCGCATCGGAGAATCAGGCCAAACCGACATCATTCCGATCATCGCTAATCACAATAATTTTGCGAAAGCTCCACCGGGCGAGCCTGCGCTATTAAGCCTGGACGATGTCCGCACGCTGTTCCATGAATTCGGCCACGGCCTGCATGGACTGTTGTCTAACGTAACGTATGAGCGCCTGTCGGGCACTAACGTGTTGCAGGACTATGTAGAGTTGCCGTCGCAGCTGTACGAACACTGGGCACTGGAGCCCGAAGTGCTCGAAAGGCATGCGCGTCATTACAAGACGGGCGAGGCAATGCCGCAGAATTTGCGTGAACGGATAAATGCGGCGCGCTTATTCAACAAGGGATACGAGACCGTTCAGTACACGTCATCGGCGCTCGTTGACATGGCCGCACATGCGCTCACCGACTATGACGGTTTCGATCTGGTCGCGTTTGAGAAGGCGGAACTCGCGCGCCTCGGCATGCCGTCCGCGATTCCGATGATGCATCGCCTCACGCACTTTCGCCACCTGTTTGCGGGCGACAGCTACGCGGCGGGGTACTACGTTTACATGTGGGCCGAAGTGCTGGATGCCGATGCGTTCGACGCGTTCGTGGAAGTGGGCGATCCGTTCGATGCGGCCACCGCTGAGCGCCTACATCGCTACGTTTATTCTGCTGGCAATACGATTGAGCCGCGTGACGGTTATGCGGCGTTCCGTGGGCGTGCTGCGAGTGTCGAGCCGATGCTTAAGAAGAAGGGGTTGCTGGAGACGGTTTAACGGCGTCGCGCTCTGGCCCTACGCGACGATTGATCACGCCATCTTCGATTCAATCAACTCAATCTTGTACCCGTCCGGATCCTGCACGAAGGCGATGACCGTCGTGCCGCCTTTGACGGGGCCCGCTTCGCGTGACACGGTCGCGCCTGCGCTACGCACTGCATCACAGGT
>JAYWAQ010000139.1:0-2328 GCA_043782305.1 Burkholderiales bacterium | reverse complement strand
GCTGGGCATGGGTTTCGTTAATAGTCGACTTTAAGCCAATCATTGGCCTGCCCCATACATGACAAGGCTTTCATAACAAAGCCAATAGCAACAAGCGTCCGAAAATTCGCCGAAAAGCGCGTTTGCCGCGCGTCGTCGATAATTTTCGAATGACCTCTGTTCTGCCTTCACAAAACGCCAGCCGGGCTGCGTCTCCACGACCGTTGATTGTTCGCTTCGCGGCGTTTGGCGATGTGGTGTTGCTCACGCCGCTGATCGCGGCGCTCGCGCGCCGCTATGGATCGCCTGTTGATCTGCTGTCGTCGGGCGCATGGACGCCGGAACTCCTGGCGCATGACCCGAATGTGCGTGAAATCAAACTGATCACCAGCCGCAAAACGCCGTACTGGCTGTGCCCGAGCCAGTGGGCGGCAGTGCGTTGGTTGTCTGCGCGCCGCAATTCGCCGGTGTATCTGTGCGATCCCGAGCCGCAAGCGCTAGCGCTCCTGGTGCGTGCAGGCATTCCGCGCGAGCACATCGTGCGCGCCTGGGATGATTGGGGGGGCCCGCAAACGCACTGGGTGGACTGGTGGTTGCAGGTCGCTGCGCGCACCCCGTTCGCGTTCGCGGCGAGTGCAACACCGTCTGATTTACAGAGCGACACAGGCGCCGCTATTCCGCGTCTGTATGTGAGCGAAGCTGATCGCGCCAACTGTGCGGATTGGCTGCTCGCCAAACGATTGCACGGGTCGCCACTCATACTGCTGCAACCCGGAAACAAGCGCACGTTGCGTCGCGGCGAGGCGCGCATATCGGACAACAAATACTGGGCACCCGAGCGCTGGGCTGCCGTGATTGATGCGATCTTGCACGATGCGCCTGACGCTCGCGTTCTGCTCTGCGGCGCGTTGCCTGAGCACCCGCCGCTTGAGGAAATTCGCGCGGCCAGCGGCGATCAGCGCGTAATCAATCTTGCCGGTGAATTACCGATCAGCCGCCTGCTGCCGCTCTTGCAGGCGGCGCACAGCATGATCTCGATTGACACCGGTCCAGCGCACGCTGCGGCGGCGCTTGGCTGCCCGCTGGTCGTGCTGTTCGGCGCGATGGGCAGCACGCGGTGGCGACCGCGCTCAAAGAGCAGTCCCGTGGTGGCGCTGGAAAGTGACGGGGGCGAATCGTCAAAAGTGATGGATATTTCGGCCGATCAGGTGGTTGCGGCCTGGCGGGAGCTGCCGCCGCCAGGTCACTGACGAAACGCCGCGCCGAACAATCGCGAAAATTCGTTAACGCCGCTGGGTGTCGGTGCCAACGCACGATGCGTTTGCGTTTTCTGCAACCAGCCGCGACCAAGGTAATGCGTCAAGAGCGTTGAGGCGAATGCCCCCGCCAAATGATCACGCCGCGCGGACCAGTCCATACAGCCGTAAGCAAAGCGCTTTTTCTTCGCTGCTAGCTGAATTGATTCAATGTCTTCTCCGCCGAATCGCGCATCATGCAACCAGTCGTTCGCCGCGCCTCCCAACGCCAACGAGCCGCTGTCATTCGTAACCAACACGTGCTGCGCGATGAGCGCATCGTGCTGCTGTACGCCGAGATCGCCGGCGAGATGGCAGTAGCAACTGCGCGCATATTTGAGTGGCTTGTAGCGTGCCGTGTGCCAACGCGTTTGTACTTCGTCGCGCTCGGCCACCGACGCTAACGTTTCCAGCATGCGCGCCACGTCGGCGTTGGCCAGCGTGAAGTAGCGATGCCGTCCCTGCGCGCGCAACGTGACGAGCCCGGCGTCGAGCAACTGCGCCAGATGCGTGCTCGCGGTTTGCGGCGTGATCGATACTGCGCGCGCCAACTCGGCCGCCGAGCGCGCCTCGCCGCCCAACAAGAGTGCCAGCATGCGTGCACGCGATGGATCGGCGATGAGCGCAGCCACGCGGGCGAAGCGGGGTTCGGGGGTGTTCATGTTGAACGACGTTTTGCCGGCAGATTGATCAGCGCAACACCCACAATGATGACGATGAGACCGAGTAAAACCGTGCCCGACAACTGCTCGCCCAGGATCACGAGGCCCAGCAAAACACTGACGCCCGCACGCAAATAGCTTTGGCTCGCCACGCCCATGGCGCCCAACGTTTTGATCAGCCGAAAGTAGATGATGAGCGCAACGCCGGTACCCAAAATCGCGAGTGTGGCAGCGGCAGCGCACGCGGTTGCCGTCGGGCGAAGTGTCCATGGTGCGTCAACGCCCAGACTCAGCGGAACCAGGCAGAACGAGGCCCACAGCATGGTCGCCGTCGCGGTCACCAGTGCCGACAGATGGCCAAGGCGCTTGCCATTGATCGCGGCGCAGGCGTA
>JAYWAQ010000138.1:0-6504 GCA_043782305.1 Burkholderiales bacterium | reverse complement strand
CAACGATCAGGGAGAAAAAGGTGCGCGCTGGAAAGGCGTTGGTGGACGATTTCATATTGATCTCCTAGAAGTTTTGCGAGTTATCGCTGGAATTGGATTCTGCGAGCGGCGGATTGCCGGTGTTCACACGGACGGTAACAACCGCTGGGTCAAGTTTGGCAAGCGGCTCCGTGGCAGCGAGATAGCAGCCCGCAGCTGCGGGGCCGGTGCCCAATGCGGCGATCTTGGCCGCGGCAAATGCGAAGATCACGCGGGCCGCTGTCGCCCGGCCCGTCCAGTTATCGAAAGTGCGAATGTCGGTACCGTTGCCCTGCGTAATCGGGTCAGCTGTCCGCCGTTGCAAGAGGTTCTGACTGCCGTCGAGAATGTCCGCGCTAACCGCCCCATTGGCCGGCAGACCGGCGTAAGCGATGCCCCATTGAATCGGTCGCAGCGTGACCAGTTTCTCTTCGTCTCTTGCCATTCCGGCGCAGAAAGCTGAGTTCACCTGACGACGAAGGGCGGTCGCCTCGCCCGATGTCGGAGAGTTCGAGCGAAAGAAGAGCGCCGTTGACAGCAACACAGGCGTCAGGTTGAGCGCTGGCCCGGAACTGCCTGCGGTCGGAGGGCGCACTGGAGGCGGAGCCGCTGGCGGCGCATTGCCGGCAGCAGGACATGACGCATCTCTGCTCAAGGGAATTTTTACGTCCTTGATGTGGCAGAAGCGCGACGCTTCAAGCGTCAAATCAATCGTTTCGGTGTGCACGCTACACGAGCGATGCTCAGGCGCGAGCACCAGCGCCGCATCGGCTTCGCTAACCCGCGTGAATCCATTGAAGCGATTGCTGATGCGGTCCAGATTATTGCCATGTAGCGTGACCCGATCAGTCGTGCTCGATACGTTGACGCTTTCAACCCGATCTACACGACTGTTACGCACTACGAGGAGTTTGTACTCGCCGCGACCACCGCCGACATAATTAAGTACTAGCGTTGCGTTACCCGTGGGCGTGCTGACCGGTAGATGAACGTCGAACTCGGCAAATCCCTTTCGATCAATCAGGTTCCCGCGGCCACCTGAATCGAAATTTCCTTTGTTGGTAAGGGTCGCAACGCAGTCGGGGCCGCAGTTCGAAAAGGTCGCGCTTTCTAACCCGACATCGACAAGATTGCGCTCGATACGAATCTTGTGATGAGCGTTACCGCGAACGATGACGGCAGGCTCCGACAGCGGGTAGCCGAAGCTGTCATTGTTGCAAACGGTGCTGCCGGCCACCTGGCGCAGCGTAGTGACTTTGACTGCGTCATCAGCAGCTTGCGCCGCCACTGCGGCCAAGGCCGCGACAACAACTGTGAGGATTTTATTCGGGCGATTCATCGGTAGATTCCTGTGTGTGATTGGGGTTGAGGTGAACTGACGATCAGGATTTCAATGCTGAAAACCGTTGGATGAACGTTAAATTTCGCGCGAAGTGAAGTCGATACGGCGCTTGCCGTATGCGCTCGGCGCGAATGCCGTACGTCGCACTTCAGATTTCAGAACGATTAATCCTTGAGCGCAAAACGGCGAGTTGCGCTTTGCGCGAGATTCCGGCCACCCGCATCGAGCGCGGTGATGCGCCAGAGCGCTGCACCCTGCACGCGCGTCGCGATCCAGCCCGGCGGCGGCGTGTAGCGTGTCGAATCTGTAGTGCTCGTGATCACAAGTTTGCCGCCGCTTTCGACTTCCACGCGATAGCTCTTTGCGCCCGCGATTTCGATCCATTCGAAAGTGACTGCGCGCGCCGCATCGATCATTGCGTCAGTAAGCGGGAGCATTAAATCTACCGTCGCGGCAGATGATGTCGATGCGTTGGCCTGAAGCGCACCCGGAGCAGCCACGTCACCCACGAAGTACTTGAGCGTTGGCATCGGGAAGCCCGCGACACCGCCCGTCTTTACAAGTTGGCCACCACCGATTTCGGAGTTGGCTTCCTTGTCGTCGGTGGCTTCAATACGCAGCAAAACCTGATAAGGCCCTTCTACGCGCGTGTCCAGAAACGATGTATCAGGGCCGTCGATGCGGACAATGCCGTTGGGCACCACAAACTGTGAAAAGCGTGACACGGTGAGATAGCGCTTTTGCGTGTTGCGCAGCTCCAGTGGCAGCGTGGCCTCGGTCAGCAAATCATTGGTCTCGGGCTCGGCTTCGCCGGGACGCACGAGCTCCCAACGACCTTTCAATTGCCCCGAACCGTTGAACTGAATTTCTGCAGAAAAGCGGGGCAGGCGTTCGCCGCTGCGGAGGACGAACAGTTGCGTCGGATCCACCTGCCCCGAGAAATTGATCTTCACATCGATCAGCGACAGCGGTGATCGCGCGCCACCGGCGCCAAGACGGCAGGTCACCACAACCCACTTGTCGCCTGTGCTGCCGCCGGTGAAATGGCGCACGTAGAAAAAGTCGCTGTTCTTGCATTCAATCCCTTCCTGCACCGCGCGACGCACCACTGATGCCGGAATCACCATGATGTCGCTAAAGTTTTTTTGACCGACACCGACCGTCGCGCGCGAGCGATCAAAGTTGAGCGGCAGGCGGCCAAAAAGCGTGCCGGGAACACAAGGATCGCTCGACGTCACCGAGCCGGCGCCAATGCCGGGCTGCACCGTGCCACACCACAGCGCCTCAATCGCACGTTCGTTCGGCTCCAGACTCTGAAAGGTAATGAACACGGTGTTCGGCGCGTTGCTGCGCACGTTGACGCCGGTGGGATTGACGGCGTTGATGGCGCAGGCGCTCGTAGCGATCAAGGCCGAGAGAACGCCGCAGACTGTCGCAGCGGCTCCGGCGCGACCGGCTTTGCATTTCAAAGCGTTGAGTCGCGGCAGAGCCACTCCTACAACGGCGTTGCAGCGCAATGAAATAAACGGAAACATGATGATCTCCAACCGGGACTAGAAATTAATAGAGAGCCCCGTTTGCACGAGGGTTTGTTTGCCTGACAACACTTGCGCAACGACGGTGTCGAGAGCGCGGTTGTTGGCGTAGGCGACACGGATGAACACTTGGCCCGGCAGTTTTTTGCCGAACTGCTCCAGCGTGAATTTGCGTGCGATTTGCAGCGCAGCACTCAGCGTGTTGCTGTATTGCTGATTGAGCGAATCGAAGGCCAGCGTTTTCGCGACGTCAGTCTTGATGGACCACGTATCAGACATCTGCCAGTCAACGCCGACGGTGCCGCCATTGCTGTAGGTAGCCTGTACCTTTTCGTAGCTGAAATTTCGGCTACGGTTGTAACCGAGGTTGACGTTTAGCTTGTCGCTTACCTTCCACGCAATCGTCAGTCCATGCGTGTGGATCAGGAAATCTGCGGCTTCACGGCCCAGTTGACGGTTGTCCTGATCGCCGATTTCAAAGTTATAGGTGACAGCGTAGGGCTCGTAATTCCAGTTGAGAGCGGCCTTGTGCGTGAAGTTGATCTGGTCGGGCCAGAACGACGAGCGTGCGTTGGTACCGTCGGGAATACGTAGCGTGTATTGGCGAACGCGGCGTGATTCGAGTTGGACGGCCGGCCAGAGATTGGCGGGCTTTTCTGACGTCCCGAAAATAGTCGGTAGTGGCAACGTGAGTTGCCCCGATTTCTCGTATGTTCCAGTTTTCAGTATCGTGGGGATCGTTTTGACGTTGTCGTTTTTCTCGCTTCCTGTGAGTGTGAGTGCGATTTCGCCAAGACGCGTTTCGCTGCCATAGCGCATGAGCTTTTGATCCGAGATGAAACTCGCGCCGAGGCTTTTGAACAGCGGCTCCGCATACTCGTAATGCGCAATCGCCCGCATATTCATTGGCCATTTGTCACCAAGCCACTTCGCATCCTTGATCAGCTGATAGGAGGCATCGAGCTGATAAGCGTCACGCGTCTCTTCCTTCACCGGAACCAGCGCGCTGCCTTGCGCCAACTCGGCACTGGTCGGGTTGACGTAGCGCGAGCGTGCCCATAGCGCGTCTGCTTTCCATCGACCCTCAGGATCGGCAGACACGACGCGCAGGCCGAGGCCACGGCTCTTTTCTGAATCAGGAATCTGCCCCTGATTGACGTTGCTTTGCGGCTGCGCGAGCGCATCCATGGAGATGAGTTCCGTGCGCAACAGTCCCCTCTTCTCGGGGATCATCTCCATGCCGACTGTCGCTGCGTAGATACGATGACTGACCGTGCTGAGCCCAAAGAAGTCATCAAACCCAACGATGCTTGTGGCGCGCAAAGCAGTCGCCGACACATCGAGCCACGGCGTGATGACGTAACCCATCGAAAAGCCGCGACTGTCGCGGTTGTTAAGTAATAGCGGATGGTTGCCGTAGCTCAAATGTCCCACAGCAAATTTAGCGTCGCCACGCGTGAATTCGGCTTTGTAGTCGTTGAGATCGAGCTTGTCAGCGTTGACGCCATCGGTGCCAAAGCGCGGCGCTTCATTACGATGACTCACACCGGTGAGGTTAAATCCAGTCTTCGCGTCCCAGCCGAGCGGCTTGCCCTCCCAGGACAGTGCGGCGGTACTGGTCATGTCCTGAAATCTGGGCCGCTTACTGGCTTTGGCCGTTCCAGACTCACGTTCGTAAATCTGGCCTTTGGTACCCAGCGTGAAACGTGATTCGATGCCTTTGGCTTCTGCAGCGGTGGCGGTCGTGTCGCCCTCAACCGTTACCGAGAACTTGGCCAAGTCAATCCATTCATCTCCGCGAATGAGATGGACAACCACGTCGTGCTGACCCGTGGGCAATCCTGTGCCGTTTGGTTCTGCACTGAATGTTATGGCGTCAATCGCTTTCGTCTGCTTCGACAAGTCAAGCGGCCCGATGCAGATGGCGATCTGGCCGTCAGACGGGAGCACTGCGCGTGATAAACGCACTTCCAGCTTGTCATTGCGCTTTAGCGTTTTCCCGACGAACGATGGCGTATCAACCGTCAAGGCAGAAGGTGGTACCGATTGCGCCCATGCCGGACCGGTGAGCGCGAGACACAGGGCCAGCGACAATACCGTTACGTGGATGCGCGACGCATTAATGCGTGATGGTCGGTTGGAAATCATGATGTCCTCTGAGGCTTCATTGCTGACTCGGGTAAATCCATTCCATGCGCGTGGCGCGGCAGCGGTCGCGCTCGCTCTGGGCGTCGACTTCCACTTGCCAGCGCAGCGCCTCGCCCGTGTCGCCGATGCATACCGCGCTCCGCTTTCGGACGTCGTTGTCGGTGAAGGCGTTCACATGGGTGGCCGCGTCAGCCGCCTTGACGCAAAAGTCACGGCCCTTGACGCTGCGGTAGACGAGAAATTCCGAGGCACTGGCATCGCATACGGTCGGTCGGTAAACCGGCGTATTGCGCTCGCAACGCATGGTCTTTTGCGTGCTGTCGAAATGCGTTTCGTAACCGTTGGGGCAGCGGACGCCGTCGCTCGCGGCAGCCTCGGCGGAGCTAGCCATACCGAACATCAGGCAAGCAATCGCAGCGACGCTAAATGGGATTCTCATGGAGGGTTCGACTCGCTTTAAATGACACCAACCGCCAGAGGTTCTGACGATGGTCAAACATTAAGGAGTACGAACGGTTAGGACCATACGGCATCTGCCGTATGGTGAGGGGCTTGATAGCGTATGAACGGGTGCGACTTTAGCAGTGGCGCCTTACGACGCCAACAATCGCGAGCAGTACCGCGGCTATTTCAAGGCGGTACGCCTCGTTGGCGTCAGCGCGCCTTCAGTGCGATAGCGATCAGCTCAGCGACGTTGTGCACGTCGAGTTTGCCCATGATGTTTTCACGGTGCTTGCGCACGGTCGCAACACTCAAATCGAGCTTACGTGCGACATGTTTACTTGAATCTCCCTCACACAGCATGGCAACAATTTCGCGTTCGCGCTCAGTGAGTTTGGCGAGCGGCGCGGCGGCTTTATTTAGAGCTATCGGCGCTACGTAGGACAGGGCGACTGACTGGCTCACGTAGCGCCCACCACCAGAGAGCGCCGCCAACGCAGCGAACAGTTCGTCTGAGTTGTGCTGCTTGTGCACGTAGCCGTGCGCGCCGACAGCCAATGCACGCGATACCGTTTCTGGGCTCAAATCACCCGTCAATACGAGCACGCGAAGCGACGGATCGACAGCGAGCAACTCGGCCGTCAGCGCGATGCCGTCGCCATCGGGCAGGCCAACATCAATCATCGCGATGGTTGGCTTCTTTTCAGCGATCACCCGCCGCGCATCGGCGACAGTGCCCGCTTCGCCAACCAGCTGAAAGTTGCGCTCCAACGCTAGCAGCATACGCAAACCGTCGCGAATCAGTGAATGATCTTCAACGATCACCACTGTCGCAGGATAATCATTCGCGGTAGTATTCACAGCCATGGCCTCACTTCCGTTTTCAGTCAACATGGATGTCAATGCGCCGTCAGCGCACGTTCATCTGCTGTCAGTGAAGGACGAATTTTGCCATCGCACTGCGCCAAGCGAACATTGACGTGAACCTGGGAAGCATTCGCAACCGCATTCTGTTGGCGG
>JAYWAQ010000137.1:0-2335 GCA_043782305.1 Burkholderiales bacterium | reverse complement strand
TGACGCTACGCACAGTGTGTGCCGACGACGCATCTACGACCGCCCGTTGCTGCGCTCCTCGGCGCGGGCTGAAGGGGCGGTTCGAACCGAACAAATGATCGCGTCACGATGAGGACTAGGAGAACCCGGATGCGAGCATCCGACCTGCGTCGTTAACGTTTGAACTCAGCCGCCTGCGAATGTTGGTGAAGCCGACCGTAGCAGTTCTGCTAGAGTAATGAGTGTTACGCCCGTGAACCGGAACTGCCTTTACTCGGGTGTCGTGTCCACATCGAACATACCAGGGCCAGTGACGCGGGTAACGTATCGATAGCTCTTGCCTGAACCCGGCGTGGCGTCTCCGGTCGCCAGCACATAACGCCCCCGTCCTGTGCCCTGCACGTCCTTGACCTTCCCGTCGGCGTCGCGCTGTGTCTTGCTAGCGAACTCACTGTGTACGCCAACCAACACGGAGCCGGGTTTCCGAGTCACCGAGCCACCAGAGAAGCCAGCGAAGGTGTCGCCATTGACCTCGCCGATTGAGCTGCCAGTGGTTACGCCGCCGTTCATGAGACCGCCCTCTACACGGCATGAGTAGCCGCCAACGATGAGCGCACGACCGGAACCTCCTGCAATGTCATCGCGCACACCGGGGATATTTTGGCAATGCAGCTGGAACGGCGGCGGCAAGACGGTTTGAGCAAAAACGCCGATAGGCGACGATAGCCACAGCGATGCCACAAGAACAAAAGATAGCTTTCGATTCATGGTGTTTCTCCGGTTTAACGCGAGGCCACGCGACGCAAGCACCCATGACACCTCGCAAATCATGGATTGTTATACGCACGTTCAGTATGGCATGTCCGCATCGAAATCACAACGCACACGACGTAGCCGAATGGGTTCTCGCATCCCGCCCGTTGTGAGCACCGCAGGATGAAGCGGGGTGCAGGGGCTAGCCTTTTGGTTACTTTTGGGCAATGCCGAAAGTGACTCGCCGTAAGGCGAAATGAGGCGGTGGCGTGCGAACCACGAGAGGAGATGAGTCCACCATCACCCTCTCCCTAGCCCTCTCCCCTCAAGGGAGAGGGGACAACGCTACTCCACGGTTCGACAAGCTAACCACGAAAGTGGGCTACGACACCCCGACGCGCTGCTGCTTGTCAAAAAAACTCCAGATTAACTCGGACGCATCGGGCCCTTTCGCATCATTGAACGGCAGCGTCGCATCACCACCGCTCCACAGATGCGCGAGCCCATGTATCCGCAGCCCGCTAATAACGGTTCGACCATCGCGTTGTTGATCAATTTGCGAATACGAACGCGCGTTTTCAGCGGATGCGATCTCTGTTTCCACGCGCTGCAACGGATTGGCCTGGGGTGCGGTTTCGTAAAGTTTTTCCCAGAGCTTGACCATGGACGTCGCGTTTCTTTCCGTCACCGTTTCGTCCTTGTCACCGTGCAATACGATGAGCGGCGGCGGCAGCACGTTGTGCGTGTTCCAGTACATCTGCGCAAGCAGGTCGCCATTCACGCGCACGCCCTTTTTCATGGCAGAAATCGCGGCAGCAGCGGACGGCGGCATCATCGGCGGCAGACCCGAATGCACGGCGACGGCGGCGAACATGGCCGGGTGGTGATACGCGAGCAGACCCGCGATGGCAGCGCCTGAGGACATGCCGGCGACGTACACGCGAGCGGGGTCGAGCTTCGCATGTTTGCGCGCTTCGCGGATCATTTCGAGGATGATGGCGCATTCGCCGTTGCCAGCGGCAGTGTTCGGCTCAAACCAGTTCCAGCAGCGGCGGACGTTGGCGAACGTCGCTTGATCGGGATAAAGCACGGCGAAGCCTTCGCGGTCGGCAATCGCGTTCATACGGGTGCCGCGCTCGAACTCCTCGGCGGTTTCGCGGCAACCGTGAATCATCACCACCAGCGGCAACGTGTCGCCACCATTCCTCAGTGAAACATGCGGCGGCACGTACAGGCGGTAGTTGCGCTTGGCGGGCAGCAACAGCCACGGCGAGGTCGCGCCGTCGGCGCTACGCGCGCTGCCTTCAACGGCTTTAGCCTGGGTAAGGCGCGCCTCGGGTTTGGCAGTTTCGACAGTGACCCCATCAGCCGATTTGGCTACTTCGACTGTTGCGAGGGGTTGGGCCGCAACAACGGTCTTCACTGGCTCGGCGATGTCGCCCGCTTGACGATCGACACTTTGCGACGGCTTCGCGAGTTCGACGCTTGTGACTAACTCTTCTTGTTCACCAAGGGGCGCGGGCGGTGAGGGACTGGGCGGAGTCTGCGCCGTCCGACGCAGCGAGAACATCGCGCGCAATCGGTCTCTAAATCGACGCAGCCA
>JAYWAQ010000136.1:0-2335 GCA_043782305.1 Burkholderiales bacterium | reverse complement strand
GAGGCGTCTCGATGGATACCTACACCGATGACTACGTCGCCGAAGTTCAAGACATCATCAATCGCAGACCCCGCAAAATCTTGAACGGCTTGACTCCTTACGAAATACACTTCGCGCAACCGCGCTCGCGGACTGTTCGTACTTAAACGCAGCTTTCATGAAAAACCGACTTTAGCAATAAATCGGCTGGTAGCCCTTATTAAACGGCGCTTTACCGATGTAGCTGTTGCTATTTTCCTGTGGGAGCGCTTCCACCGCAATAGGGTTCCCTGTCGAAAAAAATCGCGCTGAAACCGCTCCGAACAAACGCGCCTACCGCAACTACCGCACCGAAAACGGTGACTGATAAGGTCGCCCAAATGCGACGCCTGCCGCCACAGTGCCGATCGGCTTCAGGAACATTTTTCCTTCGCGCACGTTGTTGCGGGTGTCGACGAAATCCACTTTGCCTTCGACGATTTCGAGGATCGACAAATCGGCGTGCGCGCCGACTTGCAGCGTGCCGTGCTTGGGGATGCGGTTAATCACGCCCGCCGGTGCGGTGGTCGCCATCGAGATCACCTGCGGCAGCGTGTAGCCCAAGGTGATCAGCTTGCTCATCACCCATGGCAAATAGGGCATGCCCGGTGTGTTGCCCGAGAACACATGCACGTCCGATGAAATGGTGTCCGGCGCGCAACCCTGCGCTATGGCGGCTTCGGCCACCGTGAAATCAAAACTGCCGCCGCCGTGTCCGATGTCAAAGACCACACCGCGCTTTTTGGCGGCCAGCGCAGCGGGCAACAGCTTGCCATCCTGCACGATGTTGGTACCCATGCCGAGATCATTCGGTGCACCGGAGAAGCAGTGCGTCAGCACGTCTCCCTGTCGCAGCGTATCGAGGATTTGCGACATCAGCGCCTTGTCTGCCACGCCGCCGATATGGCACATGATCTTTGCGGAGGTTCCCGAACGCTCGCAGGCGAGAATGGCGCGCTTCAATGGCTCCAGCCCGTGCTGCGCAATTACGTTCTGGCTCATGCGCACTTTGACGCCGAGCACGATGTCCGCGTTTTCGGCGACCGCGCGCGCCGCAGCATCGACCTGCGCATAGTCAAGATTGAACAGCTCCGGGACTGGAAATCCCGCGAGGCCCGCCACCGCGATATGCACGAACGCGAACTGCCGCGTGCGCGATGCGGGCACAACAAATCGGCGATATGCAGCGAAGTTGTTGGCTCCTGCATCACCGGCGGAAACCACTGTCGTGGTGCATTGATGCGCGACCAGTTCGTCCGCCGGAATGCCAATGGCTGACCCGTACGGATAGGTGTGGCAATGCAGATCGATGAGCCCCGGTGTAACCAGTTTGCCACCCGCGTCCATCACGCGCTGCGCACGCTCGGGTGCGATCGTCGCATCGATCAACTCGATCTTGCCGAAGCGAATGCCGATGTCGCGTTTGCCGGAAAGGTTCTGGCTGGGATCCATCACGTTCGCATTGCGAATCAACAGATCAAATTTGTCGTTCGCGCCCATCGCTGCGAATGGCGCGCCGGGTATTGCGGCAAGTGTCGCGAGTGCGACGCCCGATTGAACGAAATGACGACGCGAAGCGTTATCCATGATGCCTCCTTGGCAATAAATTAATTTAGGTGATCGACGAAACTCCTCTGCGGCGCAGTATCTGCGGCGTTTGCCGCAGCGTCAAGCCCGTGATCCGGTTGTGCACTGACGGCCGCTTCTACAATGGTCGCACCGCATTTTGTTGGATAAGAGGCACTGGTATGGCGACCACCAAGACTCCCGCAAAGACTACTGCGCTGGGCACAGCCCTCGCGGTCGTACGCACGGCCACTGGCCTTGCCAGCAATGCGAGCAACGCGCTCAAGGTTGCCCAATCCATCGGCACCACCATTCGCGCGACGCGTGAGGTGCAGCAAATCACACTGTCCGATTTGGCGAAGCGTGCGGGCGTTTCAAAGTCCGTGGTGAGCCGCATAGAGGCAGGGCTCACCAGCCCGACGGCTGTGATGTTGGCAAAGTTGGCTGAGGGCATGACCGTGTCGCTGTCGACCTTGCTGCGCGGTGAAAACGGCCCACCGGTGCATATTCAATTGGCGGTGGAGCAGCCGATTTACAGCGATCCCAAAACGGGCTTGATCCGACGCACGTTGTCACCGATCAGCCCTGACGCTACCGTTGAGATCGTGCACAACAGTTTGCCTGGCCGCAAATCCACGGGCAAATTCCCGGCGCATTCGCTCGGTACGCAGGAGCACATCGTCGTTCAAGTCGGCAAGATTGAAGTGACGGTTGGCAAACGAATCTTCACGCTGGAGGCGGGCGACGCTGC